>DATHAU010000749.1:0-4004 GCA_035296545.1 Microvirga sp. | reverse complement strand
CCGATGACGCCAACACCCATCTTCCTCATGTCGTCTCCATTCTGATTCGCTTGTTGCCCGTGGCGCCCGTCAGCCCTTCACGGCGCCGGCGGTGAGGCCAGCGACGATGTATTTCTGCGCGAAAAGGAAAAGCACCACCGTTGGCAGGATTGTCAGTGTGATGAATGCGAGGATCAGGTGCCATTCGGTCGAATACTCACCCTGATAGACCATGATACCGAGGGGCCAAGGATACATGCTGTCGCTGTTCAGCATCACGAGGGGAATAAGATAGGAATTCCAGCTATGGACGAAAACGATCGTGCCGACAGTCGCCAGGATGGGAAGGGACAGCGGAAGAGTGAAATAGCGGTAGAAGAGGACGTATGAGCAGCCGTCCACCAGCGCGGCTTCGAGGAGTTCATCCGGGAGGTCTTTGAAGAACCGGCGCAGCAGCAGGATGCTCATGGCGAGCGCGAATGCCACCTGCGGCAGCACTACGCCAAGATAGGTGTCGAGCAGGCCGAGATCGCGCACCTTGATGAAGATGGGCAGGATCGCCGTGGCAGCGGGAAAGAGCAAGCCCATCGTGAGATAGCTCAGCAACATTTCGCTGCCGAAAAAGCGGATATGGGCGAAGACGAAGGCTGCCATGGAGGCGACGATCAAGGTCAACACCACGGTGAGCGTCGCGATGACGAGCGAATTGCCCAGGAGCCGCCAGTAGCGCCCCGAGCCCAGGATACCGGCGTAATGCTCCAGTTCCCAAGCTTGCGGGAGGCCAAACGGGTTTGTTCTGAGTTCCCCCAGCGACTTGAAGCCGCCCAGAACAGTCGCCGCAAGAGGGACCATGACGAACAGGAAAACGGCGGCCAGGAACAGGATCTTCATCGCGGCGACGCGGCTGAAGCCGTCCTCGCTGAATGGAATGGTCTGCGACTCCTCACTCATCGCGCATTACCCATCGCTTGTAGCTGATCGCGAAGATCACGCAGATCACAAACAGGATCACGCCCACCGCGCTGCCAAAGCCCACACGCATTCGCGTGATCCCGAAGGTGTAGAGGAAGCTCACCATCGTGTGCGAAGAATCAGCGGGTCCACCGCGGGTTAACGGCATCACTAGATCAAACAGCTGCAACGACCCGACGATGGCGAAGAACACGGAGAGGCGGATCGTCGGATAGAGCGAGGGGATGATGACGAAGCGCAGCAGCTGGAAGCGCGAGGCGCCGTCGATCCGCGCTGCCTCCACTATGTTGCGGTCCAGCCCCTGCAGGGCAGCGATGAACAGCATCATGTGGAACCCGAAATACTTCCACACGATCACGATAAGGATCGCGAGGAACGAGGTCTGCGGGCTCGCCAGCAGGTGCGGCGCCTCGGCGCCAAACTGGCGGTAAATGGAGGCGAGGAGCCCGTAATCTCCGTCATAGACGAAGCTGAACATCAGCCCCGTTGCGATCTCGGCGAGAATGTAGGGCAGGAAGAACACCATCCTGAGGGCAACGGCGCCGCGGAAGCGCTGTGCCAGGATCAGTGCCAGGGCTAGAGCCAGCGGCAGCTGTACCAGCAGCGACACAACGATGATGAGGAGGTTGTTGCGGAAGGCTGTGCCGAAAGCCTTGTTGTCAAACACGAAGCGGTAATTGTCGAAGCCGATCCAGTTCCGCGGCGTTCCGAAGCCGTTCCAATTGAAGCCGGAATACCAGGCCGCCTCCCCCACCGGCAGCACCACGAAGAGCGAGAACAGCATCAAGGCCGGCGGCAGGAACAGCAGGATCGCGGTCCACTTGCCGGATCCGCCGCCGATCCGTAGCCGGGAGGGCAAAGGCACGCTGGGAGAGGCGGTTACGGACAAGGGATTTCCTGTCACCTGCGGCCGCAGGCACTTCGACCTAGAGGTTTGCGGGGCGGCTTGGCCGCCCCGCTCTCGGAGCGGATCAGTTGCCCTGCCGGTAGGCGTCTTGGACAGCCTTGGCGACTTCCCGGGGGGTCATGGAGCCACCGGCGAGCTCCGTGGTGGCGTCGTTGACCACGCGACCAACCGAGGGGCCGAGATCTTGGTCCCAGAAGTTCTGGTGATATTTGGAGTTGGCGATGTTCTGCGCGATGTTGCGCATGAAGGGGCTGCTAAGGCCCGACTCCGCGCCTTTGTAGGTGGGGATCAGGAAGTTCTGTGCGGCCAGCCGCTTCTGCACATCTTCTGAGATGAAGTGCTTGATGAAGTTGACAGCCTCCTTGGGAGCCCCCTTGGTGACAATCCAGCCGTTGATGCCGCCGAGCGTGTCGCTAGGTTCTCCCTTCCCGCCGGGCACGGTGGGAAAATTGATCCATGCCAGCTTGTCATCGCTGATCCCGGTCTTGTCGGCCGCAAAGACCTTTTGGGTGTGATAGAAGGACGAGATTGCAAGGATCATCGCCGCCTTTCCGTCGCCGAAATGGCCGATTGCCTGCTGGCTTTTGAAGCCGAGGAAGCCATTCTGGAACGGCTGGAGATCGATGAGCTGCTTAAAGAGTTCGCCGGCTTTCTGAAAGGTTTCGGCCTCGAAGCCGCCGTTCTGGCCCTTGAGCGCGGCCTCGAAGGCGGGCTTGCCACCGATGCGGCCGGCGAGATGCGTCCAGTAGAAATGCACCGGCCATTTGTCGGCGCCGCCCACCGCGATCGGCGTGATTCCAGCTGCCTTCAGCTTCCTCACTGCATCTAGCAGGTCATCCCATGTCTTAATGGAGCCCGCGTCCACGCCTGCCTTGCCGAGCAACTCCTTGTTGGCCATGAAGCCGACCTGCGAAACGGTGTGCGGCAGACCGTAGATCCTGTCGTCGACAGTGAAGGCTGCGACAGCGCTCGCCGACAGCTTATCCTTATGGTCCTGCACCTGCGTGGTGATATCCTCGAGCACGCCAGCTGCGACCTGCGCCTTCAGCACACCACCAGCCCAGCTGTAGATGATGTGTGGTCGGTCCCGCGATTGCAGCAGCGTCGGAGCCTTGGCCTTGTAGGCCTCGTTCTCCAAGTACTGCATATCGACCTTGACGCCAGGGTTCTTGGCTTCGAAGTCGCGCGCGACCTCCTCCCAGATCTTCACCTGCACCGGATTGGCTTCGATATGCAGCCAACGGACATTGGTCTGCGCGACGGCCAGTTCAGCCGTGAGCACAAGAGCAGTGATCGCCATCAAGGCGCGCCTGACGATTCGCATCATTTCCTCGCTATGTATTTATTGTTGTGGCGCACCGTAGCTCCAAGACTTGAGGTACGCAACTCAAATCCTGATGTAATCGCATGATCAGAATGGAGTGACGGGGATGCGGTGTCAGGCGTGATCGGTGCGGACCTGCGCGGGAAAGTCGCAGTAATCGCTGGGGGAAGGGAGAAACCAACGACCTCTGCTGGCACGTTCCGGACCGAAAGCAAACGGCCGCTGTGAGCACCTAAGCGGACGTTTGCTCTAATGCCTGCTCGCTGACGCCCTCACTTCATCAGCTGAGCAAGTGCCAAGCTGCATTGCTGATCAAGGGTCTTCTCCGCCGTGTCGTATTTGGCCTTCTAGCGCTTAGGTAGTCCAAGACATGCGCTACGGCTTGGGTGGGAGATCCCAGTCATCCGGATCTTTATCCTAGGTCAAGGGGATAGACAATCGCCAGGTAATCAGCCCGGGCGATGTCTTCGCGGGATCATTGGATCCAGGCAGTTGCCGGGTCGTTGTCCCATCGCCGCTTCGAGTGTAGGAGGTTGAATTCGATCTCGGCCTCTAACACCCCGGACCTCGTCGTCTGCAGCTCCAGCTCCCTCCGCACAAGCGCTGGCGGGAGCATGGCCCAAAGTGCAGTTGACTTTAAGTGGTGTACCCGTGGATGCCGGCGGGATCTACGGCAACGAATACGGCAATGATATGCGCGAGCGGACCATGATAATAGTCGACGAGCGAGCCCCCATTTGCCTTGTTTTCTTGGATTTTCCCGAAGCAGAAGCGCGCTCATAACGGTCTGGTTGCAGGTTCGAGTCCTGCCGGGCCCACCAC
>DATHAU010000748.1:0-1792 GCA_035296545.1 Microvirga sp. | reverse complement strand
CAACCGGCGGCTCTGGAAAGACCCCGAGGCCACGCTCGAATCCGCCCGAGCCTTCCTCTACGCCGCTTCAGTCATGCTGCTAATACCAAGGTGCGCTGATTAGAACCCATGGGCCCAGTCGCGCAGGCCGATGGACATAATGATCCAGGGCTGCTCGATGAGCTTGTTCCAAGCCTCACAGCCATGATCGACGATCTCCTCGTAGGAGCCGAAGATCCGGTTCGACAGCCAGTTGTCGCGAACGAACTGCCAGACGTTCTCGACCGGGTTCAACTCCGGCGAGCGAGGCGGCAAGGGCAGGAGCGTGATGTTGTCCGGCACGGGGAGCTTGGGCGAGACATGCCAGCCTGCTTGGTCCAGCAGCAGCACCGCGTGCGCGCCGGGCGCCACAGCTTGGCTGATCTCCTCCAACTGGGCCGCCATGGCTTCCGTGTCGCAGGAGGGCAGGACGAGACCGGCGCCCTTGCCCTTGGCCGGGCAGATCGCCCCGAACATGTAGGCCGAGGCGGTTCGCTGGTCGTGCGGCGCTGAGGGCCGCGTGCCGCGCCGAGCCCAGCGCCGGGTGATCTTGTTCTTCTGCCCGATCCTGGCCTCATCGTGCCACCACAGTTCTATCGCGGTGCCGTCCGGCAGACCCGCCCGGATCGCCTCCAGCTCGACAGGCAGGCTTTCTTAAACGCCTTCATCTCCCGCTCATTCTGGGCGTAGTGGCGCGGGCGGGCCGAGAGCTTGGCAAAGCCCAGGGCGCGCAACGCCCGTCCGACCGTCGTCTCATCGACCTCGATGCGGAACTCTTCAAACAGCCAGCGCGCCAGGTCCTTGCGCCGCCAGCGCACCACGCCGTGGATGGCCGGGATTGGTCCGCTCTCCACCATCCTGGCGAGAGCCTGGCGTTGCTTCTCGTTCAGCTTGGGGCGGTTGCCCGGCGCCTTGCCGTTGATGAGCCCCGCGGGACCGTGTTTGTTGAAGCGCAGCACCCAGTCCCGCACGATCTGGAGGGTGACGCCGCCGATCCGGGCCGCGTCCGTTCGTGAGCTGCCGTCGTAGATCTCGGCCAGCGCCAGAAGGCGACGGCCCTGCGCGGCATCCTTCGTCCTCTTAGCGAGCCTCCTCAGACCCGGACCGTCGAAATCCTCACGCAGAGCGATCGGCGCAGCCATGGCGACCCTCCCTCGGTTCGCCACAGCGAGTCAGACTTCCACCAGCCCGGCAACTCCCGCGAGTCCCACTTCGCGCCCGCTGGTATTAGCCAGTGCCTTGCGGGCGGTCTCGCGGGCAGTCTCCAGCGGGACGCGATCAACTCTCCCGATTGTCTCTCGTCGTGATCGGCCCCCGGCGCGGTACTGAACGACCCAAACCTTGTTTGTGGGGTTGATCCGGACCCCAAAGCCGGGGAGGGTCTCGTCCCACTTGATGAGGTAGGGCTTGTCGGCTGGCAGGCTAAGGTGGGCGACGCTCTGCTTGGTGAAGCGCACGGAGAGCTCGTCTTGTAAGCGGCTGGTAAGCAGCGCTCGGGTAGCCTATGATGCCTTGAGATCCTACCAGACTGGTGCTCGTTCGGTCAAACCGTTGCGAGACTTAAGCTTATGATATTGCCTGATCACCTTCGATCATATCTGCTGCCAGATTGTGGATCTGGGGGTCCCCCGTTCGAGCCGGGGCGGCGGTACCACGCGTTCTCGCTTCCACCATCGCGGGGCCTGGATTGGTGAGCTTGGCCGATATCGACGGCGGCCACGCCGCGCGGATCGTCGTTCCCGTCCCCCTCCCCGGCCGCGCCTACGACATCGTG
>DATHAU010000747.1:0-6685 GCA_035296545.1 Microvirga sp. | reverse complement strand
ATGTTGACGCCAAGGGCGACCAGAGCCGAGATGGCGAGGCCCAGGACCATGTTGTTGTAGACGCCGAGCATGAAGGTGCGCAGGCCCTGGTCGACCTGTGCTGCCGTCCGGGCAAAGCCGGTGCCATAGGCGGTTTGGTTTTGCTCATACGGTTGCATCAGAGTCCTTTCTCACGCTGTCCGTTGATGTTCCCTCGAGAGGCTGAAGGTCAGCCCCCATCGCCGGTTTTCCGGCGACACATAAAATATGAGGGGTAGGGCCCGGTTGCGCAAGAGGCAGCGTCAAGCTTCAAGCCATCGTGAAATAGAATAATCGGGAGCAGAGTAGATGCTGCTCCTGAGAAGGAGCGGCGGCTTCCTTATAACGCCGGACGGGCGCCCCCGATCTTAAAGGTTTCGCAAGTATAGGGCCGGCTTTTGACTCAGGATGCGCCAGGTGCCCATGAGCCCGAGGCCCACCGTCACCAGAACGGCCAAGGCGGAGGCCAGCAGGGCTCCCGACAAGTCTAAGGTAAAGCTTAGGTTCATCACCCGCGTGATGATGAAATAGGCCGCCACGCCTCCCGCCAGCAGGCCGAAGATTGCCGTGGCGAGGCCGAGCAGCCCGTATTCCAGGGCATAGGCCGAGAGCAGCCGGGCGCGGGTCGCCCCGAGGGTCTTGAGCACCACCGCATCGTAGAGCCGCGCCCGGTGCCCCGCCGCCAGGGCCCCGGCCAGCACCAGGAGGCTGGCGATCAGCGCGATGGAGCTTGCCCCGCGAATCGCCGTGATGAGCTGGGAGACCACGTCGTTCACCGCCTCAAGGGCATCCTTCACCCGCACGCTCGTCACCATGGGATATTCCAGCGCCGAGTTGCGCAGGATCCGCCGGTCCAGGGCCGCGTCGGAGCCGTTGGGGAAGGTGACGGTGGCCAGATGGGTATGCGGCGCGCCCGCGAAGGTGTTGGGCGAGAACACCATGACGAAGTTGATCCCGAGCGAGCGCCATTCCACCTGGCGCAGGTTGGCGATGGTGGCCGAGATGTTGCGCCCGAGCACGTTGACGGTGATCTCGTCGCCCAGCTTCAGGCCCAGGCCCTCGGCGATCTTGTGGTCGAAGGACACCAGGGGCTTGCCCCGGTAATCCTCCGGCCACCACTCGCCCGCCATCAGGCGCGATCCCTCGGGAGGGGCCTTGGCGTAGGTGATGCCCCGGTCGCCGTCCAGCACCCAGGACACGTCCTCGCCCGCCTTGATCTCGGCGACGGGCCGCCCGCCCAGGGTCACGAGCCGCCCGCGCATCATCGGCACCCGCTCCAGGTGGGCCTCGGGCGCCTGCCCCTTCAGGAAACCCTCGAAGGCGTCGGCCTGGGCGTTGGGAATGTCCAGGAAGAAGAAGCTCGGCGCCAGCTCCGGCAGGGTCTGCCGGAGCTGGCGGGTGAGGTTGGCGTCGATGAGGGCGAGCGTCACCAGCAAGGTGATGCCGAGCCCCAGCGACAGGACGAGGGAGGGGGTGAGCGCCCCGGGCCGGTGGATATTGGCCAGGGCCAGGCGCGGCGCGGTGCGGCGGGGCCGCGGCAGGCGGCGGGCCAGGGCCATGATCCCCAGGGCCACGAGGCGCAGCAGCACGAAGGACCCGGCGGCGGCGGCCACGAACATCAGGGCGATCCGCCGGTCGTAGGCCGCGAAGACCGCAAGCCCCACGAGGGCCGAGACCGAGAGCGCCAGGGCCGCGAGGTAGCGCCGCCGCGGCCAGCGCCGCTCCGGATCGACCTGGTCGCGGAACAGCCCCGAGACCGGCACGTCATGGGCGCGGCCCAGGGGAGCGAGCGCGAAGGCCAGCGAGGTCAGAAGCCCGTAGAGCAGCGCGATGCCGAGCTCGCTCAGGGCGATGACCGGCCGGATGGGAATCGGCAGGAGGTGGCCGAAAAGACCCGTGACGACGAACGGCAGGGATCCCCCCACCACAAGCCCGATGGCGACGCCCACCAGGGCGATCATCATCACTTGGACAAGGTAGAGCATCACCACCTGGCCGCCCGGAGCGCCCAGGCTCTTGAGGGTGGCGATGGAGCCGCGCTTGCGGTCCACGAAGCCGCGCACCGCGTTGGCGACGCCCACGCCGCCCACCAGAAGGGCGGTGAGGCCCACGAGGGTGAGGAACTGGGTGAAGCGCTCGATGTTCTTGGCAAAGCGCGGGTCCGCGTTGACGCGGGTGCGGATGTTCCATCCCGCCTCCGGCAGGGCGCGGTTGGCCTCGGCCTCGATCCCCGCCAGGCCCTCGTCCGTGGAGAGGGCGGGCGGAACGGACAGCCGGTAGGTCCAGCGCACCAGGCTGCCCGGCTGGATCAGGCCGGTGGCCCGCACGGCCTCCTGCGAGAGCAGGAGGCGGGGCCCGAAGCCGATGCCGTTGGCGATCTTGTCCGGTTCGGACACCAGGCTCGCGCGCAGTTCGACGGTCGCCGCCCCCACGGTGACCCGGTCGCCCACGTTCAGGTCGAGGCGGGCCAAGAGCGCGGGGTCGGCGGCGGCGCCGAAGGCGCCGTTCTTCTCCGCGAAGAGGTCGGCCGGAGCGAGCGGGGGATCGGTCTCCAGGGCGCCGATGGCGGGATAGCCCCCGTCCACGGCCTTCATCTCCACCAGGGTGGAGCCCTTCTCGCCCGCAATCGCCATGGCGCGCATGGACGCGATGGAATTCACCCCGCCCCTTGAGGCGAGAAAGGCCCGCTCGGCCTCGCTGGCCTCCCGCTGGAGCAGGGAAAAGGCCATGTCGCCGCCCAGGATCCGGCGGCCCTCGCGGGAAATCCCCTCGGTCAGGGAGCGGGACAGGGACGAGACCCCGGCGATCGCCGCAACGCCCAGCGCGATGCAGGCCAGGAAGATCCCGAAGCCCTTCAGGCCGCCGCGCAGTTCGCGCAGGGCCAGCCGCAGCAGGAGCGGCAGGGACGAGGCGGGATTTCGCCGCTGCGGGGGCGAGGCGGGCAGGGTTCCGTGCATGAGCCTGCCCCTTAAGCCACGGCCGAGGCGGCGTCGGCCTCGATGCGGCCCGAGCGCAGGCGCACCATGCGGTCGCAGAGGCGGGCGAGGTTGAGATCGTGGGTCACGAGAACCAGGGTCGCGCCCCGGTCGCGCTTGAGGGCGAAGAGCAGGTCGATGATCGACTCGCCCGTGTTCTCGTCGAGGTTGCCGGTGGGCTCGTCCGCCACCAGGATCGCCGGGTTCGACACGATGGCGCGGGCGATGGCCACCCGCTGCTGCTCGCCGCCGGAGAGCTGCGCCGGATAATGCTGCATCCGGCCGCCGAGGCCCACCGCCTGCAACTCGGCCCTGGCGCGCTCGAAGGCGTCCCCTTCGCCGGCCAGCTCCAGGGGCAGGGCCACGTTTTCCAGCGCCGTCATGGTGGGAACCAGGTGGAAGGACTGGAACACGATGCCGATGCGCCGGCCGCGAAAGCGCGCCAGCCTGTCCTCGTCCAGGGCGGCGAGATCGGTGCCGTCCACGACGATCCTGCCCGAGTCCGGGCGCTCGAGCCCGGCCATGAGCATGAGAAGGGTCGACTTTCCCGAGCCGGAGGGGCCCACGAGGCCCACCGCCTCGCCCCGGTCGATGCCCAGGGAGATCCCCTTGAGGATGTGCACCCGCGCGGCCCCGCGCCCGAGGCTCAAATCCACATCGTGCAGCGCGATGGCCTTGTCCTGCATGCCCAGTCACCCGATCTGTTGGAAATCTTCCGAGACGCTCGATGTAGTCCGGCACATATGGGAAGCCTATCGATGAAGCGCCAATCAGGCCCGTTCATGACGATCATTTTTGCGTGTGCGGCGGCCCTTGCCGTCATGATCGTCCCCGCCTCCGCCCCTCTGGCGCAGGCCCAGCCCCTGCGCCTCGTGGTCCTGGGCGACAGCCTCACGGCCGGCTACGGCCTGCCCCAGGAGGCCGCCTTCCCGGCGGTGCTGGAGCGGGCCCTGAAGGCCAAGGGCTACCGGGTGGAGATCGCCAACGCGGGCGTGTCCGGCGACACCTCCTCGGGGGGCCTCGACCGGCTCGACTGGTCGGTGCCCGACGGAACGGACGGGGTGATCGTGGAGCTCGGGGCCAACGACATGCTGCGCGGCCTCGACCCGGCGGTTCCGCGCCGGGCCATCGGCGCCATCGTCGAGCGCCTGAAGGCGCGCAACATCCCGGTGATGCTGGCCGGCATGTACGCCTCGCGCAATCTCGGGCCGGACTACGTGCAGAAATTCGACAGCCTCTACCCGGACATTGCGAAACGGCACGACCTTGTGCTCTATCCCTTCTTCCTGGACGGAGTCGCAGGCGAGCGATCCCTCAACCTGCCCGACGGCCTCCACCCCACGGCCAAGGGCGTGGAGATCATCGTCGGGCGCATCCTGCCCACGGTCGAGAGCTTTATCGGCCGCCTGCCCAACCGCTGACGCCGCTTGGCGATCATCCCACCTGAACGCGGCGGAGCGCCCGCTGCGAGGAGCCTTTAGCATGGAATACCGCCGCCTCGGCCGCACGGATCTCAAAGTCAGCCTCATCTGCCTCGGCACCATGACCTGGGGCCAGCAGAACACCGAGGCCGACGGGCACGCGCAGATGGACTACGCCCTCGACCAGGGCGTCAACTTCTTCGACACGGCCGAGCTCTACTCGATCCCGCCCCGGGCGGAGACGCAAGGCTCGACGGAGCGCATCATCGGCTCCTGGTTCCGGTCCCGGGGCGCCCGCGACAAGGTGATCCTGGCCACGAAGGTGGCGGGACGCTCCGAGAACACCTGGTTCCGGGACGACGGCTCGCCGGCCGAGCTCTCCCGCCCGCAGATCGAGGAGGCGGTGGACAAGAGCCTGAAGCGGCTCCAGACCGATTACATCGACCTCTACCAGATCCACTGGCCCGACCGCCCCATGCCCTGGGGCTCGA
This sequence comes from Microvirga sp., assembly GCA_035296545.1. Lineage (GTDB taxonomy): Bacteria > Pseudomonadota > Alphaproteobacteria > Rhizobiales > Beijerinckiaceae > Microvirga. Next base: position 1,780 of record DATHAU010000747.1, on the reverse strand, counting down.
ACCCCACCGTCTACCAGCATCAGGAGGGCGATTCCCACCCGATCGCCGAGACGGTCGAGATCATGACCGACCTGGTGAAGGCCGGGAAGATCCGCCATTTCGGCCTCTCCAACGAGAGCGCCTGGGGCACCATGACCTTCCTCAAGCACGCGGAGGCCAAGGGCATGGCGCGGGTGCAGTCGATCCAGAACGCCTACAGCCTTCTCAACCGCACCTACGAGGTGGCGCTGGCCGAGGTGAGCCTGCGCGAGCAGGTGAGCCTGCTCGCCTATTCGCCCCTGGCCCAGGGCTATCTCTCCGGCAAGTACCTCGACGGCGCCCGGCCGCCGGGTGCGCGCTCGACCCTGTTCAACCGCGGCCAACGCTACGAGAACCCCACCGCCGAGGCCGCGATCCGCAAATACCTGGCGCTCGCCCGCGAGCTCGGCCTCGACCCGGCCCAGATGGCCCTGGCCTTCGTCAACGCCCGCCCCTTCGTCACGTCGACCATCATCGGCGCGACCAGGATGGAGCAGCTCAAGACCGACATCGCCTCCGTCGAGGTGACGATCACGCCGGAGCTGGAAAAGCGCATCAACGCCATCCACGTGGAGCACTGCAACCCCTGCCCGTGAGGGTGAGACACCGCTGTCATTCCGGGGCGGCCCAAGGCCGAGCCCGGAATCCATAAACATGGCGGTTCAGGGTAGGGCGCCGCCGTTGTCACAGCGCCATATCATGCATCGTTGGCGGATATGGATTCCGGGCTCCGCTGCGCGGCCCCGGAATGACAGCGCTGGACGTCCCCGGAACAAACCACCCTGTTGATCGTCTGAATCGGCATCTTGCAAGGGCGGGGCCCCTGCCCCCATGCTTGCAGGGTCCAAGTCGGACCCAAGTCGGCCAGGCTCAGGAGGTGCCCCCATGCCACGCCTGTTCACCGGCATCGAGATTCCAGCCGATATCGGCCTGGCCCTCTCGGCCTATCGGGGCGGGCTTCCCGGCGCCCGATGGATCGACCCGGAACATTACCACATGACCCTGCGCTTCATCGGCGACATCGACCATCGCACGGCGGACGACGTGTGCTCGCTCCTGGCCGATGCGAGGCGGCGCAATCCGCTCACCATCTCCATCGAGGGTCTCGACACCTTCGGGGGCGACAGGCCCCGGGCGGTCTTCGCCCGCGCCTCCGGCAACGGGGAGCTGAGCGACCTGCAGGGCGAGCAGGAGCGGATCATCCGCCAGGTGGGCCTTGCCCCGGAACGGCGCAAGTTCATCCCGCACGTGACCCTGGCGCGCCTGCGCGACGCTTCGCCCATCGACGTGGCGGATTATTTCGCCACCAGGGGGCGGTTCCCGAGGCTGACCTTCACGGTCCGCCGCTTCGTCCTGTACTCGTCCCGGGACTCGGTGGGGGGCGGCCCCTACGTGGTGGAGGCGGCCTATCCCTTGGGATAGGTCGACGCAGGCGGGCGGCGGACGATAGCTTGCCCCGATGGCCTTTCTCATCTTCGTCACCCACCCGGAGGTGGTCATCGATCCCCTCGTCCCGGTTCCCGAATGGCCCCTGAACGCCGTCGGGCGCGGGCGGATGGAAAGATTTGCCGATTGTCTCGCCGGCCGGGGCGTCACGGCGGTCTATGCCAGCGCCGAGCGCAAGGCCATGGACGGAGCCGCCATCGTGGCGGAGCGCCTCGGCCTCGCCTGCGGCACCGACAGGGATCTGGGCGAGAACGACCGCTCGGCCACGGGCTATATCGCGCCGCCGGAGTTCTGGCAGGTGGTGGGCGAATTCTTC
>DATHAU010000746.1:0-6396 GCA_035296545.1 Microvirga sp. | reverse complement strand
ACGTCGGCCAGTCCGCCTGTCTTGATGAGAGGGAAGATCTCCGACGCGACCGACAGGACGTTCAGGGGCCTCATCCCGCCAGCCTGTCGATCATCGGCTGTGTGATGAGGCAGATGCCCTTTTCGGTGCGGCGGAAGCGCTGGGCGTCCCGCTCCGGGTCCTCGCCCACCACGAGGCCGTCCGGGATCCGAACGCCCCGGTCGATGACCACGTTCTTGAGCCGCGCCGAGCGGCCGATGTCCACGTGCGGAAGGATCACCGCGCCGTCGATACTTGCGTAGGAGTGCACGTGCACGCCCGTAAACACCAGGGAGCGGCACAGGGACGAGCCCGAGATGATGCAGCCGTTGGACACCAGCGAATTGATGGCCTGGCCCCGCCTTCCCTCCTGGTTGTGGACGAACTTCGCCGGCGGCTGCGTCTCCGAGAAGGTCCAGATCGGCCAGTCCCGGTCGTAGAGGTCGAGGCCCGGGATGATGGCGGTGAGGTCGATATTGGCCTCCCAATAGGCGTCCACGGTGCCGACGTCGCGCCAGTAGGCCTGCGATTCCGATTCCGACCGGACGCAGGAGCTGGTGAACCGGTGCGCCACGGCCTTTCCGTGCTCGACGAGATACGGGATGATGTCCTTTCCGAAGTCCCGGTTCGACCCTGGAGTCGCCGCATCGCGCCTGAGCTGGTCGAAGAGGAACCGGGTGGTGAACACGTAGATGCCCATGCTGGCCAGGGCCATGTCCGGGTTGTCGGGCATTCCCGGCGGGTCGGCGGGCTTTTCCAGGAACGACACGATGCGGTCGGTCCCGTCCACGGCCATCACGCCGAAGCCGGAGGCTTCCATGCGGGGCACTTCGAGGCAGCCTACGGTCACGTCGGCGCCCGTGTCCACGTGCTGCCGCAGCATGAGCTCGTAATCCATCTTGTAGATGTGGTCGCCCGCCAGGACGACGATGTACTCGGGGTCGGCGCTGCGGATGATGTCGATGTTCTGGTAGACCGCGTCCGCCGTGCCTTCGTACCACATGTCCTCGGCGACGCGCTGGCTGGCCGGCAGGATGTCGAAGGTCTCGTTGCGCTCGGGCCGGAAGAAGTTCCAGCCCCGCTGCAGGTGGCGGATCAGGCTGTGGGCCTTGTACTGGGTCGCCACGCCGATGCGCCTGATGCCGGAGTTCAGGGCGTTCGATAGGGCGAAGTCGATGATCCTGGTGTTGCCGCCGAAATACACGGCGGGCTTGGCGCGGACATCGGTCAGCTCCATCAACCGGGAGCCGCGTCCGCCGGCCAGGATGTAAGCCATCGCGTGGCGGGCCAGAGGGGCATGTGCAGCGCTCGTGTTCGACAAGGTCGGGCCCTCGCAACTGGGGCAACCGCTTGCCCCCTGATGTAGACGCTGAAACCCGGCTGCTGGTTCTCCCCGGCTCGTTCCGGCCCTCAGCGGAGACTTTGCCCCAAGCCCCGCCCGGGCGGGGCCGATGCGGCTCGCGTGCGTCAGGTCGAGCGGGTCGTCCGCTTGCGCTTGGGCGGGGACCCGGCGGGAGCGGCGCTCTCCTCGGCGGCAGGAGCGGCGCCGCGCCGCTTGCGGGTCTTGGGAGCATCGGGCACCGTCAGCAGGCCCTCCTCGGTCTGCGGCAGCACCTCGTCGGTGGTTTGGCTGGTCATGCCCAGGGGAGCGGCGCTCACCTCCACGGGGGCCGCCTCTCCCGGGAACGGAGCGGAACCGGCGTCCCCGGCGCCCGTCCCCGCCTCCCCGAGGATCTCGCTCTCGGCCTTGTACCAGTAATCCTCGGCGCGGTCGGGAAGGCACCCGTTCTGCATCCAAAGCTCGTAAGCCCGGTCGCGGATCCTCTGTTCAAGCTGATTGTCCATGGTCACCCTTCAGTGTCTTCAGGTTCCTCCCTCCACCGGACGGTGCGAGGAGCGGACTGGCCTTTGCGTCCAGCCGCATGGCGGCGCGCTCTACGAACACGAACTGGATAAAGTTATTGGGCGGCTGCCGGGATTGGCAACGGCGATTCCCCGAAATCTGTCGCCATCCGGGCGATGGGGAAGATCGAGGGGCCCGTCAGCGATCCCGCCCCAGGCCCGGGTCCCGGCCGCGAGGCGCAGCGCGGCGGCCAGGACGCCGCCGTCACTTCTTCCTGTTGTAGACGTCCAGGGACACGGCCGCCAGAAGCACGAGGCCCTTGATGACCTGCTGGTAGTCGATGCCGATGCCCAGGATCGACATGCCGTTGTTCATGACGCCCATAACGAAGGCGCCGATGACCGCGCCCGTCACCTTGCCGACGCCGCCCGTGGCCGAGGCGCCGCCGATGAACACGGCGGCGATCACGTCGAGCTCGAAGCCGAGGCCGGCCTTGGGGGTCGCCGTGTTCAGGCGCGCCGCGAAGATCAGGCCCGCCAGGCCCGCCAGGACCCCCATGTTGACGAAGGTGAGGAAGGTCAGCCGTTCGGTCTTGATGCCCGACAGCTTGGCGGCCTTCTCGTTGCCCCCGAGGGCGTAGATGCGCCGCCCGATGGTCGTCCGGTTGGTGACGAACGCATAGATCCCGATCAGGACCGCCATGATGATGAGGACGTTCGGCAGCCCGCGATAGGTCGCCAGCAGGTAGCAGAAGCCGATGACGAGGAAGGCCAGGAGACCGTTCTTGAAGGCGAACAGCCCGAACGGCGCGGTCTCCACCGCATGCTTGAGCTGGTTGGCGCGGGCGCGGAAGCTGAAATAGACCAGCGCCGCAACGCTGGCGACGCCGAGGAAGAGCGAGGTGTAGTTGAAGGCCTCGCCGCCGAAAGCATCCGGGATGAAGCCCGAGCTGAGCTTCTGGAACGCCTGCGGGAACGGGCCGACCGACATGCCGCCCAGGAGCGCAAGGGTGAGCCCCTTGAAGACGAGCATTCCGGCGAGCGTCACGATGAAGGACGGAACCTTGAAATAGGCCACCCAATAGCCTTGAGCCGCGCCGATGAGGCCGCCCACGATCAGGCACACGATCGTGGTGGTGACCGCATCGAACCCCCAGCGCACCATCATCATGGCCGCCAGACCGCCCACGAAGCCGACGATGGACCCCACCGACAGGTCGATGTGCCCGGCCACGATCACCAGCAGCATCCCCAGCGCCATGATGACGATGTAGCTGTTCTGGAGGACCAGGTTGGTGAGGTTGAGGGGCCGCAGCAGGGTTCCGTTGGTCACCACCTGGAAGAACAGCATGATGACCAGGAGCGACAGCAGCATCCCGTAGTCGCGGAAGTGGGCCTTGACGAAGTCCAGCCAGGACGTCTGCTCGGGAGCATGAATGTCGTCGGCAACTCTGGTGTCCATCTCAGCGTCTCCCCGCCTTCACAATGGCGTACATGATTTTTTCCTGGGATGCCTCGGCGGCATCGAACTCGGCGATGAGGGAGCCCTCGTTCATCACGTAGATCCGGTCGCACATGCCCAGCAGTTCCGGCATCTCCGACGAGATCATCAGAACGCCCTTGCCCGCATCCACCAGCTCGTTGATGATGGTGTAGATCTCGTACTTGGCCCCCACGTCGATGCCGCGGGTCGGCTCGTCCAGGATGAGGATTTCCGGGTCCGAGAAGAGCCATTTGCTCAGCACCACCTTCTGCTGGTTGCCGCCCGACAGGTTCACCGCCTGCTGGAACACGTTCGAGCTGCGGATCCTCAGCCGGTTGCGGAAGTCGTTGGCCACCGCAAGCTCGCGGATGTCGTCGATCACCAGGTTGCTGGACACCCCTTCCAAGTTCGCCAGGGTGACGTTCTTGCGGATGTCCTCGTCCAAGACCAGGCCGTAGGTCTTGCGGTCCTCGGTGGCGTAGGCGATGCCGTTCGACACCGCCCGCTCCACCGTGCTCACGTCCACGGGCTTGCCGTGCAGCAGGGCCCGGCCGCTGATGTTCTGGCCGTAGCTCCGGCCGAAGAGGCTCATGGCGAATTCGGTGCGCCCGGCCCCCATCAGCCCGGCGATGCCCACCACCTCGCCGCGCCGGATGTGCAGGTCGATGCCTTTGACCACCTGCACGCTGGTGTGGATCGGGTGATAGGCGGACCAGTTCTCCACCTGGAAGATGGTCTCGCCGATCCGGGACACGCGCTTGGGATAGCGGTCGGCCATGGCCCGGCCGACCATGCCCCGGATGATGCGGTCCTCGCTGATCTCCTCGGCCCGGCAATCGAGGGTTTCCACCGTGCCGCCGTCCCGCAGAACCGTGATGGCGTCGGCCACCTTGGAGATCTCGTTGAGCTTGTGGGAGATGAGGATCGACGCAATGCCCTGCGCCTTGAACTGGAGCAGCAGGGCGAGAAGCGCGTCGCTGTCCTTCTCGTTCAGGCTGGCGGTGGGCTCGTCCAGGATGAGGAGCCTGACCTTCTTGGCCAGCGCCTTGGCGATCTCCACGAGCTGCTGCTTGCCGAGGCCCAGATTGGTCACGAGGGTGTCGGGGGACTCGTTGAGGCCGACGACCTTGAGAAGCTCCTTGGTGCGCGAGAAGGCGGCGGACCAGTCGATGATGCCGTATTCGGCCTGCTCGTTGCCGAGGAAGATGTTCTCGGCGATCGACAGGAGCGGGATCAGCGCCAGCTCCTGGTGGATGATGATGATGCCGAGCTTCTCGCTGTCGGCGATGCCCTTGAAGCGCCGCTCCTCGCCCTCGTAGTAGATGTCGCCCGAATAGGAGCCGTGGGGATAGACGCCGCTCAGGACCTTCATCAGGGTGGACTTGCCCGCGCCGTTCTCGCCCACCAGCGCATGGATCTCGCCGGCCTTGACGGTCAGGTTGACGTCGTCGAGGGCGTTGACGCCCGGAAACGTCTTGGTGATCCCCCGCATCTCAAGGATCGCGTTCATCGGCTACCTCTGAGGGCCTTCGAGCCCGGGGGCCCTAAAACCAAAAGCAAGGACCCCGCACCGGGGTGCAGGGTCCGATTTTCGCCGATCCTTACTGGATCTGGCTTTCCTTGTAGTAGCCGCTGCCGACCAGAACTTCCTTCCAGTTGGAGGCGTCCACGTTCACCGGCTTGAGGAGGTAGGACGGCACGGTCTTCATGCCGTTCTCGTAGGTCTTGGTGTCGTTGACCTCGACGGCCTTGCCCGCCAGCATGGCGTCCACCATGTTGGCCGTCACCTTCGCCAGCTCGCGGGTGTCCTTGAACACGGTCTGGGTCTGCTCCTTGGCGAGGATCGACTTCATGGACGGAACTTCCGCGTCCTGCCCGGTGATCACCGGCATGGGCTGCTTGGGAGTGCCGTACCCGACGCCCTTGAGGGACGAGATGATGCCGATGCTCAGGCCGTCATAGGGCGAGAGAACCGCATCCACGCGCTTGTCGGTGTAGAAGGCGCTGAGCAGGTTGTCCATGCGGGCCTGCGCCACCGCGCCGTCCCAGCGCAGGGTCGACACCTTTTCCATGCCGGTCTGGCCGCTGGCCACCTTGAGCTTGCCGCTCTTGATGTAGGGGTCGAGCACCGACATGGCGCCGTTGTAGAAGAAGTAGGCGTTGTTGTCGTCCGGCGAGCCGCCGAAGAGCTCGATGTTGAACGGCCCCTTGCCTTCCTTCAGGCCAAGCGCCTTCTCGATGTAGCCGCCCTGGAGCACGCCGACCTGGAAGTTGTCGAAGGTGGCGTAGTAGTCCACGTTCTTGGAGTTGCGGATCAGGCGGTCGTAGGCGATCACCTTGATGCCCTTGCTGGCGGCCTGCTGCAGGGCGTCCGACAGGGTCGTTCCGTCGATGGCCGCGATCACCAGGACCTTGGAGCCCTTGGTGATCATGTTCTCGATCTGGGCGAGCTGGTTGGGGATGTCGTCGTCGGCGTATTGGAGGTCGACGTTGTAGCCTTTCTCCTTCAGCACCTTGACCATGTTGTTGCCGTCGTCGATCCAGCGCGCGGAGGACTTGGTGGGCATGGAGACGCCCACGGTCCCCTTGTCCTGCGCCTGGGCGGGATTGAGCAGCCCCAGGGCTCCGAGAGCCAGGGCCGCCATGGTGATCTTCAGTGTCTTCAAGGTCGTTCTCCCTCTTGATCCACGCCCGGGCCGGTTCTCGCCGTGTCCGGTGCGCGTGATTGGTAATTCCTACTCGATGACCTTCGTCATTCCAAGCGCGGCGACCCGATGTGCCGGCGGGTCCGTCGCCGCGCCCAAGGCTCCCGGCGCAGGGACGGGAGCCACCCCAAGGTGGCCTACAAGCTCTTGTCTGACAATCGGCGCGTGAAAGCCGCTCGGCCGACCGGCGATTGATACTATAATACTCTTCCGCTTTGACAATCACCTGCGCGACGCAAATCGGGCCCGAGGTTCCGCCGTTCCGATACCGGGCGGGCCTCCTCGGACCCCGGACCAGCCCCCGGTCGGGATCGCCGCCAGACAGGCTCCGGCGCGCCGGATCCGGGG
>DATHAU010000745.1:0-6450 GCA_035296545.1 Microvirga sp. | reverse complement strand
AAAGACGCCTCGATCAGGAGACGCCGTGTGATCCGTGCCCTAGCGCCGAGCTTTCTGGCCGCCTGCCTCGCCTTCTCCCCCGTCGCGGCCCAGGAAGCCCCCTGGCGGCATGGGGCGGCCCTGCTGGAGGACCCCAAATACCCCGCCGGCTTCCCTCATTTCGACTACGTCAATCCGAACGCCCCCAAAGGCGGGCTGGTCCGGATGGGCGCGCAGGGCACCTTCGACAGCTTCAACCTGGTCGTGGCGGGCGTGAAGGGATCACCCGCCGCGGGCCTTCCTTACATCTATGAGGCCCTGACCGCCCTCGCCCTGGACCAGTCGAGCTCGTCCTACGGCCTGCTCGCCGAAGCATTCTCCTACCCTGAGGACTTCTCTTCCGTCACGTTTCGCCTGCGCCCGGAGGCCCGCTGGCACGACGGTCAGCCGGTCACCATTGACGACGTGATCTTCTCCTTCGACGTCTGGAAAGCGAACAACCCGACCCAGGCCTTCTATTACGCCAATGTCACCAAGGCCGAGAAGGCGGGCGAACGGGAGGTCAAGTTCACCTTCGACCAGAAAGGCAACCGCGAGCTGCCGCAGATCATGGGTCAGTTGCTCGTTCTGCCGAAGCATTGGTGGGAAGGCACCGCGCCGGACGGGCGCAAGCGCGACGTGACGCAGACGAGTCTGGAACCTCCTCTGGGCTCCGGTCCCTACCGTCTCAAGAGCTTCGACGCCGGCCGCAGCGTGACTTACGAGCGCGTGAAGGATCACTGGGGCGCTAACGTCAACGTGAATGTGGGCCAGAACAACTTCGACGAGATCCGGTTCGAATATTATCGGGACGTGACCGTGCTGCTCGAAGCCTTCAAGGGCGACCGCATCGACTTCCGGGCCGAGAACAGCGCCCGCAACTGGGCCACCGGCTACGACCTCCCCGCGCGCCAGGAGGGCCGCGTCGTCCTGGAGGAGTTCCCCTACCGCGCCACCGGCGTCATGCAGGCCTTCGTGCTCAATCTCAGGCGCGACAAGTTCAAGGATGAGCGCGTGCGCCGGGCCTTCAATCTCGCCTTTCCCTTCGAGGACATGAAAAGGACGCTGTTCTACGGCCTCTACGAACGCGTCGGAAGCTACTTCCACGGACTGGAGCTGGCATCCTCCTCCGGCCTGCCCGAGGGACAGGAGCTGGCGATCCTCGAATCCGTGCGCGACAAGATCCCCGCAGCGGTGTTCACGACGCCCTTCCGCAACCCGGTCAACGACACGCCGGAGGCCACCCGCAACAACCTGCGCGAGGCGGACCGCCTCCTGCGCGAGGCGGGCTGGGAGGTGAAGAACGGCCGCAGGGTCAACGGTCGGGGCGAGGCCATGACCGTCGAGCTTCTGGGCCAGAGCCCCAACGACGAGCGCGGCTTCCTGCCCTACAAGGCCATTCTCGACCGCCTGGGCATCGCCACGAATGTGCGCACCGTGGACGACGTGCAATACGTCAACCGCACCCGCTCGTTCGACTTCGACATCATTTCCCATGTCTGGCCGCAATCCCTGTCGCCCGGCAACGAGCAGCGCGAGTTCTGGGGATCGGAAGCCGCCCGGCGGGAGGGATCGCAGAACCTCGCCGGCATCGCCGATCCGGGCATCGACGCCCTCATCGAGAAGGTTATCTTCGCCAAGGACCGCAACGAGCTTGTGGCCGCCGCGAAGGCCCTCGACCGCGTGCTGCTGGCCAATGATTATGTGGTGCCCACATGGACCTCGCTCATGCAGCGCACGGCCCGCTGGGACCGCTACAGCCGTCCCGAAACCAGGCCCCGCTACGGCGCGTCCGCCTTCCCCACCGTCTGGTGGTACGACGAGGCCAAGGTGGCCAAGACCGGAGCGCCCCGATGAAGGATGTCAGCCGCAGAACCCTTCTCGGGAGCGGAGTCGCCGCGGCGGCGCTTCCGCTCTTTCCTCGGCTCGCCCTTGCACAGGGCGGCGAGACCGAAACCCACGGGCTCTCCAGTTTCGGCGACCTGAAATACGGGCCCGACTTCCGGCATTTCGACTACGTCAATCCCGCGGCTCCCAAAGGCGGCACGCTCGCGATCCAGATCACGCAGACCGGCGGCAACCAGAATTTCGACACCTTCAACACCCTCAATATCTACGTGCTGCGGGGCGACGGCGCGGCCGGAATGGGCGGCACCTTCGACAGCCTGATGGCGGCCTCCGCCGACGAGCCGAACACCGCCTACGGGCTTGTGGCCAAGAACGTGCGGGTCTCGGCCGACAAGCTCACCTACCGTTTCAACTTGCGCCCCGAAGCGCGCTTCCACGATGGCTCGAAGCTGACCGCGAGGGACGTGGCGTTTTCCCTCATGATCCTGAAGGAGAAAGGCCATCCGGTTTATCGCGCGGTTCTTGCGCAGATGGAATCCGCCTCGGCCGAGGCCGACGACACCTTAAGGGTCCAGTTCACGCCCCGGCGCAGCCGGGACCTGCATCTCGTCGTGGCCGCCATGCCGATCTTCTCGGAGCGCTACTGGCAGGGCAAGGATTTCGAGGCCGCAACCCTGGAGGCGCCCCTCGGCTCCGGTCCCTACAAGGTCGGACGCTTCGAGACCGGGCGGTTCATCGAGTTCGACCGCGTGCCCGATTACTGGGCCAAGGACCTGCCCGTGAATGTGGGCCAGAGCAATTTCGAGCACATCCGCTACGAGTATTTCCGCGACCGCACGGTCGCCTTCGAGGCCTTCAAGAACGGCACCGTCAACTTCCACGAGGAGGCGACATCCCGCACCTGGGCGACCGGCTATGATTTCCCCGCCATGCGCGAGGGGCGGGTGAAGCGGGAGGAGATCCCCAACGACGCGCCCGCGCCGATCCAGGGCTGGTACTTCAACACCCGTCGCGAGACCTTCAAGGACCCGCGCATCCGCGAGGCCGTCGGCCTTGCCTTCGATTTCGAGTGGACCAACGCCAACATCATGTTCGGTTCCTATCGCCGCACCACGTCCTTCTTCGAGAACTCGGACATGAAGGCGGCGGGCAAACCCTCCCCCGAGGAGCTTGCCCTGCTGGAGCCCTTCCGGGACAGGCTGCCGGCCGGCGTCTTCGGCGAGCCCCCGCTTCCGCCGGTCTCCGACGGCTCGGGCCAGGACCGGCAGTTGCTGCGCCGGGCGGACGATCTCCTGCGCCAAGCCGGCTGCAAGCGGGAGGGAGGCATCCTGAAGCTTCCGAACGGGCAGCCCTTCGTGATCGAGTTCCTCGATTCCTCAGGGTTCCTGCAGCCCCACACCCAGCCCTTCCAGGCCAACCTGAAGCGTCTGGGCATCGAAGGGCGCTCGCGCATCGTGGACGCGGCCCAGTACCAGCAGCGCCTCAACAACTACGATTTCGATATGACGAGCCGCGCCCTCGTCGGGTCGACGACCCCGGGAGACGACCTGCGCGTGGTCTACGGCTCCGAGGCCGCCAGAACCCCCGGCGCTCAGAATCTCGCGGGCATCGACCACCCTGCCGTCGACGCCCTCATCGAGCGGATCGGCAACGCCGAGACGCGCCAGGAACTCACCATCGCCTGCCGCGCCCTCGACCGGGTCCTGCGCGCAGGCCATTATTGGATTCCCATGTGGTTCAAGGCCAGCAACTGGCTGGCCTACTGGGACCAGTTCTCCCGGCCGGACACCAAGCCGCGCCTCGGCACCGGCGCGCCGGGAACTTGGTGGTACGATCCGGACAAGGCCAAACGGATCGGGCGGGGCTGACCCTTGGACAGGTCAGCGACCACACCCGCCGTCGCGGGCGCGCCCCGCCTGATCCTGAGGATGGAGGGCCTGGCGCTGCTCGCCCTGGCGACCCTGGGCTTTTCCCATACGGGGGCGTCCTGGTGGCTCTACGCGGTCCTGTTCCTCGCGCCCGATGTAAGCTTTGCCGCCTATGCGGCCGGGCCGAAGCCGGGAGCCCTGGCCTACAACGCGCTCCATACGACGGTCGGGCCCGCGGCCCTTGCGGGGATGGGATTCCTCGTGAAGGATACGACCCTCTTGGATATGACCCTCTTGGCCATCGCCGCCGTCTGGGCGGCTCACATCGGGTTCGATCGCATGCTGGGATACGGACTGAAATATTCTTCCGCCTTCGGCGACACCCATCTCGGCCGCATCGGCCGCGCGGGCGCTTGATGCTGGCCTACATCGCGCGCCGCGTCCTCCTCATGATCCCGACCATCCTCGGGATCATGCTCATTTCCTTCGTCATCGTGCAGTTCGCCCCCGGCGGCCCGGTGGAGCGCATCATCGCGCAGCTGCAAGGGCAGGCGTCCAGCGCCACGTCCCGCATCTCCGGCGGGGGCGGCGACATCGCGGGGGGAGGGCAGAATGCCGGCGGAGGCGCGGCCGACGCCTCCTCCTCCCGCTATCGCGGCGCCCAGGGGCTCGATCCGCAATTCATCAAGCAGCTGGAGGTGCAGTTCGGCTTCGACAAGCCGGCCCATGAGCGCTTCCTCAAGATGATCTGGGACTATGCGCGCTTCGACTTCGGCAAGAGCTACTTCCGCGACATCTCGGTCCTGGAGCTCATCAAGGAGAAGCTGCCGGTCTCGATCTCCCTGGGCCTCTGGATGACGCTCCTGTCCTACGCGGTTTCCGTGCCGCTCGGCATCAGGAAGGCGGTGAGGGACGGCTCGTCCTTCGACATCTGGACCTCCGCCGTGGTGATCGTCGGCTATGCGATCCCCGGCTTCCTCTTCGCGATCCTGCTGATCGTGCTGTTTGCCGGCGGCTCCTTCTGGCAGGTCTTCCCCTTGCGCGGCCTGACCTCGGACAACTGGGCGCAGCTGTCGCTGTTCGGCAAGGCCGTCGACTACTTCTGGCACATCGCCCTTCCCATCACGGCCATGGCGCTGGGGGCCTTCGCCACCTCGACCCTGCTCACCAAGAACTCCTTCCTGGACGAGATCCGCAAGCAATACGTGCTGACCGCCCGCATGAAGGGCCTGTCGGAACGGCAGGTTCTCTACGGCCACGTGTTCCGCAACGCCATGCTGATCGTCGTGGCGGGCTTTCCCGGCGCCTTCATCGGGGCGTTCTTCGCCGGCGCGCTTCTCATCGAGACCATCTTCTCCCTCGACGGCCTCGGCCTCCTGTCCTTCGAATCCATCGTGAACCGGGATTATCCGGTGGTCTTCGCCAACCTCTACATCTTCTCCCTGGTGGGCCTTGCCGTGAACCTGATCTCGGACCTCACCTATACCTGGATCGATCCGCGCATCGACTTCGAGACCAGGGAGGCGTGAGATGAACGAGAACGTTCCCGTCGTCTCCCCGGCCGCGTCGCCGGTGGCCCCGCCCCTGCCGCGGCAGGGCTTCATCCGCCTGTCGCCGATCAACCGCCGCCGGTTCGACACCTTCAAGGCGAACCGGCGCGGCTACTGGTCGTTCTGGATTTTTCTGGTCCTCTTCGTCTTAAGCCTGTTCGCCGAGCTCATCGCCAACGACCGGCCCATCATCGCCTCCTACAAGGGCGAGCTGCTCTATCCGGTCCTCGTCGACTACCCGGAGGAGAAGTTCGGCGGCTTCCTGGCGGTGACCGATTACCGCGACCCCTTCATCGCCAAGGAGATCGAGGAGAACGGCTGGGCCGTCTGGCCGCCGATCCGCTATTCCTACAACACCCGCCGGCTCGACCCGCCGGTTCCGGCCCCCTCGCCGCCCACCTGGTCGCTCACCGACGAGCAATGCAAGCGCGAGGCCGAGGCCCGCGGCGGCACCGGGTGCCGGGACATCGAGTGGAACTGGCTCGGCACCGACGACAACAGCCGCGACGTGATCGCGCGGGTCATCTACGGCTTCCGCATCTCGGTCCTGTTCGGGCTGACGCTCGCCGGGATCTCGTCCGTCGTGGGCATCCTGGCGGGAGCCGTGCAGGGCTATTACGGCGGCTGGATCGATCTCCTGTTCCAGCGCTTCATCGAGGTCTGGACCGCGATCCCGTCGCTCTACCTGCTCATCATCATCTCGGCCATCATCACCCCGAGCTTCTTCGTGCTTCTGGGCATCCTGCTGCTCTTCTCCTGGGTGTCCCTGGTGGGGGTGGTGCGCGCCGAGTTCCTGCGGGCCAGGAACTTCGAATACGTGCGCGCGGCCCGGGCCCTGGGGCTCTCCAACGCCACCATCATGTTCAAGCACCTCCTGCCCAACGCCATGGTGGCGACGCTCACCTTCATGCCGTTCATCATCAACGGCTCCATCACCACCCTCACCTCCCTCGACTTCCTCGGCTTCGGCCTGCCCCCGGGCTCGCCTTCGCTCGGCGAGCTGCTGGCCCAGGGCAAGTCCAACCTCCAGGCGCCCTGGCTCGGGCTCACGGGCTTCTTCGTGATCGCCGTGATGCTGAGCCTTCTCATCTTCATCGGCGAAGCGGTGCGCGACGCCTTCGACCCCCGGAAGACCTTCCGATGACAGAGCCCCTGCTTTCCGTCCA
>DATHAU010000744.1:0-5411 GCA_035296545.1 Microvirga sp. | reverse complement strand
GCCCATGGCCTTGGCGCGGCGGATGTGGTCGAGGATCATGAAGGTGCCGAGGCTGCGGTCCGCGGCGTCCGGGCTGTAGAAGGAATAGACCATGGACAACCCGTCGCTCATCTCGTCCGTGAGGCAGACGGCGATCAGGTCCCCGGTTCCCCGGCCCGTGATGGCGCTGTCGATGCCGCGGCGGCGATATTCGATGAGCCGCGTGTCCACATGGCTGTCCTCCACCATCATGGAATAGTCGAGCACCGTCATGTCGGCCATGCCCCCATCCGCGTGGCGCGTGTCCACGTAGCGGCGGAAGAGGGAATACTGCTCGGAGGTGGGGCGGTTCGCGGTCGGGCTGCCGATGAGGTCGCCGTTCTTCCTGAGGATGCGCTTGAGGTTGCCCGAGGGCTCGAACTCGTCCACCAGGACGCGCACGGAGACGCAGGCCCGGCAGGTGTCGCAGGCCGGCCGGTAGGCGATGGTCTGCGACCGGCGGAAGCCGCCCTGGGTCAGGATCTCGTTCAGCTCCCGGCCGCGCCGTCCGATGATGTGGGTGAAGACCTTCCGCTCCTCTTTGCCCGGCAGGTACGGGCAGGCCGATGGAGAGGTGAGATAGAATTGCGGTGCGTCGCGCGGCTGGCTCGTCAAGCGGGGTGGCCTCGTGGAGGGATACCGTGAGCGCTGATTCAACGCCCAAGACTAACATTGGTGCCACCCCCGTCCAGGAAAAGAGAGAGGATGCCGCAGGCGGTCTAGGCCCGGATCACCAGCATCCCCGTGAGCAGGTCGCGGATGAAGCGGCGGTCGTCGCGGAAGAAGCCCATGAACACGTCGCAGGCCCACAGGAGAAAGGTCGAGATGGCCACGTAGAAGAAGAGGGCGTGGACGGCCGCGGACAGCATGGAGACCCCCTGTCCGGTCCTCGGGTCGACCACCCGCAGGCCCATGGTGCGCATGCCCATGGTGGCCTGGGAGGGGCCGCCGATGGTGAACGCGTTGTAGGCGATGAAGGTGAGCGCCGTGAGGGGAAGCACGAAGAACAGCCCCCAGCCCACTCCCAGGGTCAGCAGCCCGAGGAAGAAGATGCCGATGGAGATCAGGATGATCCAGAGGGCGATGACCAGGAGATCGATCAGATAGGCCCAGAAGCGCCGGGCGATGACGCCTTCGGTCATGCGGGCGAGATCGCCCCCATAGGCGCCGTAGTTCAGCGGCGGCAGGGAAGACCGGTCGACCATGATGCGCTCCTCAATAGGCGGTTTCCGACAGGCCGCGGGAATCGATCCTCCGGGGAGCGAGTCCCTCCGCCGCCAGGGCTTCGAACACCTCCAATGTATGCATTCTGTCCCGGGTTTCGATGGTGATGTCGATGGAAACGCCCTTGGCCGGCACATCGAGGAAGAGCCGGCCGTGGGACACCTCCAGGATATTGGCCCCCAGGCTGCCGAGAAGGCTCGCCACCCGGCCCAGAACCCCCGGCCGGTCGTTGGAGGTGATGCGGAAGGAGGCGATCCGGTCGTCGCGCTCCAGTTCCCGCACCATCACGGAGGCCAGGATGCGCGCGTCGATGTTGCCGCCGCAGAGCACCAGGCCGACCCGCTTTCCCCTGAACCGGTCAGGGTCCGCCAGCATGGCCGCAAGGCCCGCCGCGCCCGCGCCTTCCGCCATGGTCCGCTGGAGGGTGGCATAGGCGTTCACGGCGCGCTCGATGAGGGGCTCCTCCACGGCCACGATGGCGGACACGAGGTCGCGCACGATGGGAAGCGGAAGCTGCCCCACGGTCTTGACCGCGATGCCTTCGGCGAGCGTGGCTCCGCCGATGGGGCGGTTGTCGCCCTGGAGGGCGTTCAGGAACGAGGGATAGAGGGCCGCCTCCACGCCGACGATCTCGATGGACGGGTTCAGGGCCTTCGCCGCGACGGCGATGCCCGAAATCAGGCCGCCGCCGCCGATGGGGACGACGATCTGATCGAGGTCGGGCACGTCGGCCAGCATTTCCAGGGCGACGGTGCCCTGGCCCGCCATCACCCTTGCGTCGTCGTAGGGGTGGACGAAGGCAAGGCCCTCGCGCCCGGCGATCTCCCGGGCGTGCGCGGCGGATTCGTAGAGGGTCTCCCCGTGGAGGATCACGCGGGCGCCATAGGCGCGGGTGTTCTCCGCCTTCACCAGGGGAGCGCTCTCCGGCATGACGATGGTGGCGGGAATGCCCAGCCGGCGCGCATGGTAGGCCACCGCCTGGGCATGGTTGCCCGCCGACATGGCAATCACCCCGCGCCCGCGCTCCTCCGGGGAGAGGCTGTCGAGCTTGGTCACCGCCCCGCGCTCCTTGAACGAGCCGGTGGGCTGCATGTTCTCGTGCTTCACGTAGACGGTGGAATCCGTGAGCTGGGACAGGCGGGGCGCCGGCACGATGGGGGTTCGCAGCACCTGGCCCTCGACGATGGCCGCCGCGCGCTTCACGTCCTCGATGGTGATGGCGTAATCGGCCATGGCTTCCTCCGGGTTTCGCCCCTGGAGCATCGTGCCAAAGCTCGATCCGGTCTCACGGAGGCTCGATGCGGCATAGGATAGGACCTAGGGCAGGGGATGATCCCATGGAATCGCTCCCTGCCCTAGACGGGTCGCGGCGTCGGGTCCTTGAAGCCCAGCAGGCCGCCGGGCCGAAAGATCAGAAAGACGACGAGCGCCCCATAGAGAGCCATGTCGCGGCCCTCGATGGGAAGATAGGCCGACCAGATCGTTTCGAACAATCCCACGGTGAACCCGCCCAGCATGGCGCCGGGAACGGAGCCGATCCCGCCGATGATCGCCGCGATGAGGGCCTTCAGGCCATACTGAAAGCCTCCCGCGAAGCCAAGCCCGCCATATTGCGCCACGATCAGCATTCCGGACAGGCCCGCCATGGCTCCGGCAAGCGCCAGGGTCTCCATGAGAAGCCGGTGGCCGTTCACGCCGAACAGGGCCGCGGCCCGCGCGTCGTCCGCATAGGCCCGCCAGGCCCGGCCGAAGGGCGTCGCCTTCATGAGCCAGAGCAGGCCGAGCGTAGCCAGGAGCCCGATCCCGGAGGTGAGGGCGGTGATCGGGGTGAGGCTCACGAGGAAGTCGCCCGACCGGGCCAGGGGCCAGGCCTCGGCCCAGACCGGGGGCAGCCACACGGTGACGGGACTTTGGACGATGCGCAGATATTCCATCAGGAACAGGGAGAGGCCCACGGTGGCGATGAGGCTGGGCTGGGAGCTGGCGCCGGCGATGCGCCCGATGGTGAAGTATCCGCCCACGGCGCTATGCACGGCTCCCGCGAAGAGAGCGGCCAGGAGGCCTATGGTCAGGCCGAGCACGGGCGATCCGACGCCCGACACCACCGCCACCGAAGCCCCCGCCACCGTTGCGGCGGAGCCCACGGCGGCAAGCTCCCCGAAGGCCAGGTTGATCCGTCCGCTCAGGCCGAACACCAGGGCGAAGGCCACGGACAGCAGGGCATAGATGGCGGTGCGCGGCAGGCTCACCAGCAGCTGCTGGAGCCCATAGGCCGCGCCCTGCGGGAGCTCCATGGCGGCCGCATCGGGCGGGCTGCCGGGATCGCCCGCAACCCCCTCCGGGGTGTCGATGTAGTAGCGCTTCAGGAGATACAGGCTGGAGCCGGACAGCGGCCCCTCTTCGGTTCCCAGGCCGGTCAGCTCCGCCTTGTTGGGCGACAGGCCCTCGGCGGCGAAGCGGCAGATGGCGAACCGCTCCAGGGTCGGGCGGTCCCGGTGCTCGGCCAGGTAATCCACCCGCAGGCTGCGGGCCGAAGGCCCATCCTGCACCCGCAGCACCGTGATCCGCGCGCCCGGGTTGAGGGCGGGCAGGGCGGAGCGGCAGACCCGGATCTGCTCCGCGTCCCGGGAGAATCCGCAGGCGGAGAGAAGGCAGAGGGTCAGTAGGCAGGCGGCAAGCCGCCATGCCCTGCAGGAGCCGGTCACGACACGAGCCCTGTCACGGGAGCGGCGTCAGCCCTGGGCCTTCAGCTTCTCGGCAACGCGAGGGGCGAAATAGGTGAGGATGCCGTCGGCGCCCGCGCGCTTGAAGGCGGTCAGGCTCTCCATCATGGCCCGCTCGCCGTCGATCCAGCCGTTGGCGGCCGCCGCCTGGATCATCGCGTACTCGCCGGAGACCTGATAGGCGAAGGTGGGCGCCGCGAAGGCGTCCTTCACCCGGCGCACGATGTCGAGATAGGGCAGGCCGGGCTTGACCATGATCATGTCCGCGCCTTCCTCGAGGTCGAGGGCGACCTCCCGCAGGGCCTCGTCCGTGTTGGCCGGGTCCATCTGGTAGGTGCGCTTGTCGCCCACCAGGGTGGCGCTGGTGCCGATGGCGTCCCGGAAGGGGCCGTAGAAGGCCGAGGCGTATTTGGCCGCATAGGCCATGATCTGCACGTCGTGGAAGCCCGCCTCGTCGAGGCCGACGCGGATGGCTCCCACCCGCCCGTCCATCATGTCGGACGGCGCGATGATGTCCGCCCCGGCCTCGGCTTGGAGCACGGCCTGGCGGGTCAGCAGCGCCACCGTCTCGTCGTTGAGGACCCGCTCGCCCTCCAGGACGCCGTCATGGCCGTGGCTGGTATAGGGGTCGAGGGCCACATCGGTGATGATGCCGATCTCCGGCGCGGCCCGCTTGATCTCCCGCACCGCCCGGCAGACCAGATTGCGGCTGCTGAGGGCCTCCGACCCGGTCGGGTCCCGCAGCGCCGGATCCGTATAGGGAAAGAGGGCGATGGCCGGAATGCGCAAGGCGGCGGCTCGTTCGGCCTCGCGCACCGCCTCGCCGATGGTCAGCCGCTCCACGCCGGGCATGGACCCGACCGGCTGGCGCCCGCTGGCGCCGTCGATGAGGAAGATCGGCCAGATCAGATCATCCGCCGTCAGCACGTTCTCGCGCACGAGCCGCCGCGACCACTCCGCCTTGCGGTTTCGCCGCGGGCGGCGGGACAGGGCCAGGGGCGATGACAGGGCCTCCTCGGGGGAGGGGCGGAGGAACGACGACAGCTTCGACATGGGTCCTGATCCACGGCCGGCCTCGCTGCCGGCGGATGCCGACAGGGTTAGCACATTTAAATCCTTCTAAAAAAGGGCCCGGCGTCGCACTGGGCGCGATAGGTGTGAAATGGCGGCGGGGGCCGCCGATGCGAAGCGCCATGTGAAACCTGCTCCCGACCTGCGTCTCAGGCTTGCCTGAGGCGGGCTTTGCCGGTGCAGGGAGCGCGACGGGCTCTCCTCTCCCTTGTGGGGAGGAGATGGAGGTGGGGGTGTGAGCGATAGCCGATGAAGGTGTGGCGCCAACACCCCCACCCTGGCCCTCCCCACAAGGGGGAGGGGAAAGGCGCTGCACCTGTCATCCCGGGGCCGCGCAGCGGAGCCCGGGATCCATAACCGCTGACGACGCAGGAT
>DATHAU010000743.1:0-11064 GCA_035296545.1 Microvirga sp. | reverse complement strand
GCCTGCGACCCAGAGAACACGATCAGGTCGATATTACTGCTTCCCACCCACGATCACGGTGAGCTTGCGCATCATCGGCGGAAGGTCAGGGGGAGGGGAACTTGACGCCTGCAAATCCGTAAAGCGCTTTGCATTTCGGGCGATACTGGTTTGGCAGTCGTTCCCCAGCATGGATCTTCCATGGACAATGAGGTTGAAGAGTTTCCGTTCGACCTGAAGGAAACCAGGGCTATGGGATGTCAGGCGAATGGTCGAATCGGACCTTCGCTGCGACTCGGAGCCAAGGGAGCGTTCAAAACAGAACGATATTTGATGGCGGAACTAGGCGACAACCTTACACCACACTGCTTGACCCAAAGTACACCACATGCTTATAGTCGTTTTTGCTCAAGCCCTTGTAAAATAAGGCGTTTAGGTTCGTGGTAGAAAGCTAGGCCGAGAATCCCTCCGTCTCCGCCAACTTCCCTCCTAAGTTTATGATTCCATTGTTTCTTCTTGCGGTGCGCCCATCTCCCTACGATCTTGCGCATAGCATTGTCTGAGTGCCCTATGCGGGGGCTGGAGTGCGGAACCCGTCCTTGGACTGGCCGCCGTTTGTCCATTCACGGTCGTCGTCAGCACCGGCACGTCGGATGATCTGGCTTTCCCCGCCGCCTTAGGGATCTGCGTCCCCTCCCGGGTGTCCAGGATGCTGATGGCCCGCTCGATCAGGGACTCGGCATGGAAGCGCCGTCGGAAAGACCCCGAGCCGCGGCGCGCGCCGTGAACAGGCACATGGCGACGATGAAGGCATGAGATGACATGCCGCCGACATGGCGAAGCGGCCTCAGCAGTTGGCTCGGATCGCCAGCACCGCAGCAAAGCCCCCTATAGCCGAGGCCGAGATGCCGTCTGCGAGCGCCTCCTGCGGGTGGCCGCCACCACATATCATGAGGGAATTCAGCAGCTTACGAGGCGTTCGGAATAAAGCCCAACCTTCCGAAAAGCTGCATGGAGTACTACTGAATTCATCGTGAAAAAGAAATCAGCCGGTGCGAACATCAACGCACCGCAGCTTGACTATTCGTTCACCAGTGCACGTCATGAATTCATCCGAAGACCTTGAATATGCCCCTGACCTTTTGTCCCAGCACAGGGGCAAGATGGCGTACTTGGCTGCCACCACGCGGCGCAATTTGGCGATGCGACTTGTTTGCTGGGCGTTCTTGCTGGCAGGTCATTTCTGGACGCCGACAGCTCTCACGCATTTCGTGGCCTTTGTTGAGGCCTCCATCGAGGATGAGCGCAGGAGGTTCTGAACCAGCAGGTTATCAAAGTGGGGCTGATCGGCAGGATGCCGATCCCGCCTGCGATCATCTCGGCCGCCTTGTCGGCAACAGCGCCGGATGCTGAGACGCTGATCGGAACCGCAAAGGGGCGCGACTTCACCGGGGTCCGAAGTTCAGCCGACGTCCGGAGAGCCCGCAGCTTGACGTCGAGCTGCTGAGTGCGCCTGTTCGCGTGATAGACCCTGCACACGGAGGCGTGTGAACATGCCGAGGTCAAAAACCCTATCCGACCAGTGTATGGTGGCCTCCCGCCCTGTCAGGGATCTAATCGCGTCCCGCCAACGGATGTAAGCTTCTCTCTTGAGATGTTGCCCATCATATGTGAACTCCGACGCTAGGCGCCCTGAGGGTGCCAAGGTTGAATTAAGTTCAAGGAACGGGACGTTCGTGTTGCGTGCAATGTCGCGCAGTAAACTATTAAGCCTTTCAGTAGACGGATTGATGTCACGGTATCCCTCGGCGACGAGCTTATCGCCTACGAAGAGAACGGATTCCAGAACAGGGGAGACGTGGGCATCCTGGAGGGAGCGAACGACCTGCTCAATATTCGCAGCAACGACTTCAGGCTCGATACCCCGCTGGAGATCATTTGCACCAATCATCAGGAACACTCGGCGCGGATGCCGTGAAATAACTTCCGGCAGTCTTGCAAGCACGCCGCTCGTCTGATCACTGCTGATACCGCGGTTGATCACTTTGAACTCGGGCAGGATCTCCTGCCAGTTGCCGCGCTCTGTAAGAGAGTCGCCGAGCATCACCACCTCGGCGTCACCAGGTGTGCTCTGAAAAACTGAACGTTGCGCTTCGATGTAAGCGACAGCCTTCGGGTTTGTTTCGGTGTATCCGAGGATCAGGTGGTGCGCCGATCTGAGATATCCGGCCGGCGGCCACTCATACCGACCTACGCCGACCCCATAGGCGAACCCTGCAACCAGAACGACGCCCATCATGGTCATACGGATGAATGTTGCAGGCACTCTGTTTGTCTTAGCCTTGGTAGACACAAGATGATCCTCGACATGGCTCCGGCTGTGAGAAGCCTCTTGAAAGATTGTAGAGGGGGAGACCTCCCGGTTATCGCGCATGTACGTCTGTGCGTACTAACGTTTGGATGAATGTGAGATCCTGCAGAGATTTACGATACTGCCTGAGCCCCGTCCAGCGCCCAATACACGCTGACTCTGCCGATTCCGAGGTGCTTCGCAATGTGAGCAGGACGTATCCTGCCCTCGTGGATCTTCACTGTTTCAGCATCAATTGAGGCGGGTCGTTCCCTTTAGCGTCCTTCTGCCTTCGCGTTGCTGATGCCCCAATCCGACGCTCCTTGCAGACGCTGGTTTCGAACCCTGCGAAGACGCTAAGCATCCGGAGGAAGCATCGCGCGGTGAGTATGCCCCGACAAGGTTCAGTCGAGCCGTATGGCGCCTAGCGAGCAGACCCAGGCCCATGGGAGGTCGGCAAGCCTGACGCTCGTGCACCACACGACGATCCTGGCGGCCTTGTGGGCACATTCAGCCGCACGCGCCGGGATCGGAGCGGGCGTCGGACGACCGGATTTCTGCTGCGTCATACAGGGCTCGGGCGGGATCAAAGCGCAGGAGGATCTTCTTCAACTCGGGCTCGGACACCAGGCTCGCCGCCTTCTTGGCGCTTACCCACCTCGTCTCCCGCTCTCCCTTCTCGAGCCAATGTGGCCTCTGATGATCGACGTGGAGCGGAAAGACCTCGACCGTGCACCTGACCTGCCGTCCGGAGCCGAGGCGCTTGATGTACCGGAATGACCCCACCGCCTCGGCATGGACGTATCCGATCAGCCCAGCCTCCTCCAAAGCCTCCCGCGCGGCGCTCTCGTGGGGCTCGAGGCCTCGGATCGGCCAGCCCTTGGGAATCATCCAGCGCTTGCGCCCTCGGGTGGTCACAAGCAGCACCTTCAGGGAACCGCTGGGGCTCCACTTGAACGGCAAAGCCCCAAACTGCCGGTAGGGCTTGAACACACGATCGATGACTCCTTGCAGGAACATGGCTCAACGGCTCTCTGGCAAAGCCCTACCCGTTGTGGAACCGCGATGACGGCCTGGCGTTCCGAACTCCAGTAATGGAAACAGAGATGCTCCATGCCGAATGCCCCCGCATCGCCCCAAGAAGTCGAGCTGAAGCTGGAGGTTGCACCTTCTGAGATGAAGAAGGTGCTGGGACATCCGCTCCTCAGCGGTCAACCCGATGAGCCGGCAACGCAAACCCTCTATTCCACCTATTTCGATACACCCGATCATAAGCTGCAGCAGGCTGGGATCTCGCTCAGGGTCAGACGCAGCGGGGATAGGCGCATTCAAACCGTCAAAGCCGCTCGCGCGCCGGAGGGCATCGTCCTGACCAGAAGCGAGTGGGAGCACGAAATCGAGAGTGACAGCCCCGACTACACGATCGTGGAGGAAACGGCCCTCAAGCCGCTCCTCAAGAACAGCGACTCGATCCGGCCGGTGTTCCGCGTGACGACAGAGCGGACGTTGCGCAATGTCTCGTTTGGGAGCTCCACCATCGAGATTGCGGCCGACAACGGCAAGGTTGAGGCAAAGGAGCAAACGGCTTCCTTCAGCGAGCTTGAGCTTGAGTTGAAGGATGGTACGCCGGCCGATCTGTTTCGGCTCGCCCTTGCCCTTTCAACAGCGACGCCTTTGCGGCTGAGTTTCAAGACCAAGGCGGAGCGGGGCTTCGAAGCCGCCTCCGGGGCACTTCCCAAACGCGTCAAGGCGCCACCGGTTGCGCTCAGGCGCAAGATGACGAGCGCAGCCGCCTTTCAGCTCATCGGCGCATCGTGCCTGGAGCATCTCATGGCCAACGAGGCGATCGTTCGGCGCACCCGGGAGGCTGACGCCGTGCACCAGATGCGGGTCGCCCTGCGACGTCTCCGGGCCGCCATCACCTTGTTCAAGGCCGTGGTTGCGGACGAGCGTCGGGACCCGATCAAAGCCGAGCTCAAGTGGATGGCGAACGTGCTGGGCGAGGCAAGGGACCTGGACGTCTACATCACCAAGATCCTTGAACCTGCGCAGGATGTACACGGCAAAGACAAAGGCTATCGGGATCTCCTGGCCGAATACCGGCAACGGCGTGAGCGAGCATACGAGGTGGTTCAGGAGACCATCGCCTCGAGCCGCTTCATCAACGGCATCTTGGAGACGGCCGCTTGGATCCAGGCTGGGGACTGGCTGTCAGGTGAGAGCAAATCAGACCGCAAGCGCCGTGACCAGCCCATCTCGGCGCTCGCCGGAGAAGAGCTTGGTCGCCGCAGGAAAAGAATCATCAAACGCGGCCGGAATCTGTACGAGCTCGATCCGGATGAGCGCCACCAGGTGAGGATCGAGATCAAGAAGCTTCGCTATGCGACCGAGTTTTTCGAGAGCTTGTTCAAGAAGACCGGCAGCAAGAGGAGGATGCGGGCCTCCCTGAGCGCTCTCGAGGCACTGCAGGAGTCGCTGGGGGAGCTCAACGACATCGCCGTAGGCTCCCACATGAACTCGTCCTCCGTGGCAGATGCCATACATGAGGAGCAGATGGCGCGGGTCGAAAGCCTTCTGACCGATGCAAGCGCACAATATCAGCAGTTCGCGGGTCTTGAACCTTTTTGGCAGGCCTGAAGATCTGTCCACTCGTTCAGGGGCCGGGCGCATGATGACCGCTCCGTTCCACCGTCAGCCGCCGCAGCAGCTCCAGCGCCATGGTGGAAGCGGCCGATTGCACGTCTGCCCCGGAAACACGAAGTCGCCGGCCTGTAGCTTGGCGATGGTTGCAGGATCTCCCAGGAGCGACCGGAGCGGGGCCCTCGATGTTTCCGTTCTCCCGCCGGGCTCCCTTCGCGGCGGCGCGGCGACATGGCACGCTCAGGCAGAGCGCGCTGATCGAGCCCATGATCCCCCACAGTGCCGCGAAGGTCGCGGGGCGCCGCTTCGGCCGCGCCGTTCACGTCCTTGCTCAATGAGGATTAATCCGATTGATTCCCCCCTTTGGCCAGATGAGCAGCTTCCCTTGCAGGGTGTGACAACTATAATTTCATGCATGATGCATCTTGCTGCCAGCAGAGATCAACATGGCGCCCATACCCCCTATTGGGTGGAACTGGCGCAATCTGATCCACTGTACTCGATGCATCATTCGCTCCATCTGATTACGCGCTGGAGGTTGCCGCATCGCGTCGTTGGCATTTTCGGGCCGCGCAGCATTCCCGTAGCTCCGCCCTAGCCTGAACAATGCCCTGACAGCGCTTGAACCAAGGCTGCCAGCGGGGCCAAACAGCTTGTGCTGGGGCGCATTCGCGGCATGCGAACCAGCCTTCGCCATAGCGCAGTTCTTGCGTCGTTCCCAAACCATTGCAGTTGAGGCCGGACCAGTGAGCATTCTCCTGGCCGGCTCTCGGAACGACTGAAGATCATCGGATTGACCGTGGTCGAAGCCGATCAATCCTTAGAAGATGCAACAACATGCTGTTTAACTCTTCAGAGTTCGTGCTTCTGTTCCTCCCGATTGCTCTCGGGGGATATTACCTCGTCGGGCGTCTGAACAAACCCGCCGCCAGCGTCGCCTGGCTCGTCCTGGCGTCCAGCCTCTTCTATTCCTATTGGAACGTGGCATTCGTTCCCATCCTGGCCATGTCGCTCCTGGCCAATTACGCCCTGGGGCGGGCCCTTGGCCGACAGCAGAGCAAATGGCTCCTCGGAGCCGGCATCGCGGCCAATCTTCTCCTTCTCGGCTGGTTCAAGTACGCCAATTTCCTGGTCGACAACATCGACTGGGCCTTCGGCGCCGGAATCAGCCTCCCGGCCATCGCGCTGCCGCTTGCGATCTCCTTCTATACCTTCCAGCAGATCGCCTATCTGGTCGACACCTATGACAGCGGGGATGCGGAGACCAGCTTCCTGCGCTACTCCTGTTTCGTGCTGTTCTTCCCGCATCTGATCGCCGGACCCATCGTCCTGTATCAGGACGTCCGCCGCCAGCTCACCTCTCCCGAGACCTTCCGGTTCAACAGAACGCATCTGGTCTTCGGCTTGACGATCTTCGCCATCGGCCTGTTCAAGAAGACATGCCTGGCCGACTCGATCGGGCCGATCGCCGATGGACTCTTCAGGGACGCGGCCGCCGGAACTGTGCCCACCTTTGGCGAGGCCTGGATAGGCGTGCTTGCCTATTCGGTTCAGCTTTACTTCGACTTCTCCGGATATTCCGACATGGCGATCGGGCTCGCCCTCATGTTCAACATCCGGCTGCCGATCAATTTCTGGTCGCCCTACAAATCCGCCAGCATCATCGAATTCTGGAGCCGGTGGCACATCACGCTCACGCGGTTCCTGACCACCTATGTCTACAACCCCATCCTCATGCATTTCACGCGCAAGCGGATGAAGCAGGG
This sequence comes from Microvirga sp., assembly GCA_035296545.1. GTDB lineage: Bacteria > Pseudomonadota > Alphaproteobacteria > Rhizobiales > Beijerinckiaceae > Microvirga. Next base: position 4,329 of record DATHAU010000743.1, on the reverse strand, counting down.
CAAGCCGCTCCTGCGGCGCTCGTCCTTCGCCCTGGGGCCCTTCATCTCGCTCCTGATCGTACCAACCCTTCTCACCATGCTTCTCTCGGGGATCTGGCACGGGGCGGGCTGGCAGTTCGTGATCTGGGGGCTTCTGCATGGTCTCATGCTGGTGGTCAATCACGGCTGGAGGACGTTCCGGCACGCCTACGGGATCGGCCCTGAGGTGGGGAGACCTTTCCGTCCCCTCGGAATCGCCCTGACATTCATCGGCGTGGTGCTTGCCCTCGTGTTCTTTAGGGCCGGAAGCGTCGAGCAGGCGCTCATCGTGTTCCGTGGGCTGGCCGCCGCGACGGGGCCTCTCTTTCCCTCGACCGGAGGCTTGTTCCTCAATTCGGATATCGCGCTCGTCTTCCTCGGCCTCGCGATCATCTGGTTTCTGCCGAACGCGCTGCAATGGGTCGGCGGCTTCGAGGCTCAAGGGTTCGGGGCCAAGGGGTCGGAGGCTCCGAGCAGGACCAAGGAGATGGGGTGGTCCTGGATCACGGCCTGGCGGCCCCTGCGCTGGAAATGGTCGCCCTCGTTGGGCCATGGCGCGTTCGTGGGCGTGCTCACCTGCTTCGCCTTGATCCGCGTTTTCGGCGTGGTTCCATCGCAATTCCTGTACTTCACGTTCTGAGCCGGGAGCATCTCCGACCATGGAAGCGAAACAGCCGGAAACAGAAATCCCGACCCGGAGGTACTATGTGGGCCTTCTTGCAGGGGCTCTCGCCGCATTCGCCACGATCATGGGCGGGCTTGGATTGCTCGCCCGGATGGACCGTCTTCCGGCTCCTCCCATCACCAAGGTCGAGATGCTTGACGAGAAGCTCCGCTTTCTGCGGGAGCGCCGGGATCTCGATCCCACATTCGTGCTCATCGGCTCGTCGATGGCGCTGCGCCAGTTCGACGGCCGTCCCTTCGCGTCCCGGCTCGGACAAAGGCACGTGCTGAACGGCGCCTCGACGCTGATAAACGTGCACCAGACCCGCTTTCTCACCTCGTTCTACATGGAGCACCTGCCCAAGCTCCAGACGATCGTTCTGATGCTGGGACCGCCCGACTTCGAGAACTGCACGACCATGCCGGCGGATCTCTTCGACCCGGAGGATGCGAGCGGCTATGCGTTCAAGCAGGAGATGGCAGCCCCGCTTTACCTGCGCTATTTTGCGCCAGTTCTTTATCTGCGCCGCGCGCGCAACTTTCACGAGCGCCGGGTTCCCCTGACGGGCGATTTTTGGATGGACGAGTTCGGCTCAGCCCCAATGCAATTGACCCCGGAAATGATGAGTGGGTTGCGGTATGAAGCGTTGAAGTTCGACCGCTCCTGCGTCAATCATCTTCAGCAGCTTCTTACGGAGATCAAGGCGAAAGGCATTCGCCCCGTTGTGGTGTTCTCACCGATCCATCCTGAGTATCGCCGAAAATACCCCGAGACGATCCAACGGTTGAAGGAAGTCGGCGGCAAGGTGGGAGCCGAGCTCCGGGAGGGCGTCGATTTCTTCGATATGAGCGAAAGCGACTTCGAGGGGACGGACTTCTTCGATGCCGTTCATCTTCAATGGACGGCCGTGCAACGGTTCTCCGACCGGCTGGCCGACCTGGTGTTGCCGAACAAGGCGGCTGCCAATGCGTCGCCCGATTTGCGACACCCGACCGGCAAGTCGGAAAAAGCTCTCTCAAACCGGAATGCCCATCCTTGACCATGACACACCCGCAGACCGATCTTTCTCTCCACTGGCTTCCAGAGCCCGGCGACTTCAACAAGAACCTTGCCGCCGCTCTTGGGAACGACGATGCTCACGAGCGCTGGGAAGCGCTCGTCGCTCTCAGCGTCAGGCGGCTCGACTTTCTGCAGACGATCAAGCTCGATCGGGCGCTCGCCAGGGCAGAGGCATCCCTCGACGTGGCTCAAGGGGCCCGCATGAAGGTGGCGCTGGTCGGCAGCGCCACCCTCGATCATCTGGTTCCGGGCATTCGGATCGGCGCGCTCCGGCGCGGTCTGCTGGTCGAGCCGTGGCTCGCGCCCTTCGGCCAGTGGCGGCAGGAAATCCTCGATCCCGTCTCCGGCCTCCACCAGTTCGCGCCTGACGCCGTTTTCCTCTCCCTCGACGCCAGGGCTCTCGTGCCCGACATCCCGCTCGGGGCGTCGGCAGACGAGGTCTCCGAACGACTGGACGCAAGGACCGAGGAGATCGTCAGCCTGTGGCGGACGGCGAAGGAGCGGCTGGGCGCCGCCATCATACAGCAGACCGTCCTGCCCACCGAACCTCCCGTGTTCGGCCATTTCGAGCGGCTGGTCCCTGCTTCACGGGGCGCAGTGGCGGCCCAGTTCGACTACAAGCTCGTCAACGCCGCCGCGCGGGAAGGGGTGATCCTCCTGGACCTGCGGGCCGCGGCTCTCGATGTGGGCGCCCAATCCATGACGAATCCCATGCTCTGGCATCATGCCAAGCAGGAGATCGCTCCGACGGCTGTGCCCTGGGTGGGCGATCAGGTCGGCCGCATCCTTGCGGCAATGCGGGGCTTGTCGAAGAAGGTTCTCGTGCTCGATCTCGACAACACGATCTGGGGCGGCGTCATCGGCGATGACGGCATCGAGGGCATCGTCCTCGGGCAGGGCAGCGCGGCGGGCGAAGCCTATGCGGCCTTCCAGCGATATGTGAAGAGCCTGTCCGACCGCGGCGTCATTCTCGCGGTCAGCTCGAAGAACGACGCCGCGGTCGCGGAGGCAGCCTTCGGCAACCATCCCGAGATGGTACTGAAGCGGCAGGATATCGCCGCGTTCGAGGCAAGCTGGGGCGACAAGCCCGCGGCCTTGCGCCGGATCGCTCAGGATCTCAATGTCGGCCTCGATTCCCTGGTGTTCTTCGACGACAATCCCGCCGAGCGGGAGCTCATGCGGCAGGCCTTGCCCATGGTGGCGGTTCCCGAAGTGCCGGAGGCGGTGGAGCGGTATATCGCCTGCCTGGGCGAGGCGGGTTATTTCGAGGCCGTGGCCTTCACGGCCGACGACCGCCAGCGCACGGAGCAATATGCCGCCAATTCACGCCGCAAGCAGCTCGAGACGTCGACCACGGACCTCCAGGGCTTCCTGCGCGATCTCGACATGCGCCTGGCTGTCCTGCCGTTCAGGCCCGTCGACGTTCCGCGCATCGCGCAGCTCATCAACAAGACGAACCAGTTCAACGTCACCACGCGGCGGTATACGGAAGCCGAGGTGACCGGCATGATGAACGACCCATCCACCCTCACGTTCTCGGCGCGCCTCGACGACTGCTTCGGCTCCAACGGCATCGTCAGCATCGTGATCGGCCGTATCGTGGCGCACGAGGGCGTCCAGGCGCTCGATCTCGACACATGGCTCATGAGCTGCCGGGTGCTTGGCCGCTCGGTGGAGAATGCCGTTCTGGCGGTCGTGGCCGATACGGCCCGTCAGGCCGGGGTCGAGCGGCTAATCGGGCACTATCGGCCGAGTCCCAAGAACGGCATGGTGCGCGATCTCTTCCCTAGGCTGGGCTTCAAGCCCGTCGCAGGGGCCGCGGGCGGTGACGAGACCGTGTGGGAATTCATCCTGACGGAGGAAACCGTCGCGATGCCGGAATACTTCTCCCTCCTCACAACCGCAGAGGCTGCCCAATGAGCCAGGACAAGGTCTATGAAGAGCTCACGGAAATTCTTCGTGACGTGTTCGACAACCCGTCCATCGTGGCGACGCCGGAACTGTCGGCCAAGGATGTGCCCGAATGGGATTCGTTCAACCACATCAATGTCGTGCTGGCGGCCGAGATGCGCTTCGGCGTGAAGTTCCGGACCTCGGAGATCGAGGGCTTGCGCAATGTGGGGGATTTCGTCGCTCTCGTCGAGCGCAAGCGTCAAACGGCCTGATCATGTCTCTCCCACGCCGGGGCAAGGCGCAGACTTGATCATGTGAACTCAGGGGCCTTGACCAGCATTCCCGCGGGATCGGGCCTCGATGAGGCTCCTGGTCGTGAGGGCATCCCCGGTCGCCGCGAAGGCTGCCGTGTTGTCGAAGATGCACCAGACGTCGGCCGACTTCGCGGCCTGCACGAGCGTCTTCGCCAGGGCCTTGAGGTACTGATCCGGATAGGCCGAGTAATAGACCTTCGGCGAGCCGTGCAGCCGGTAGTAGACGAGGCCGGGGAAGCCGCCGGGCTCGTCGGCTCCCGGCGCCCTGGCCGGGTCGGCCGCGACGCGCGCCACCGCAAAGCTTCGAAGCAGCACGTCGGCCTCTTCCGTGAACCAGGTGGCGTGGCGCGGTTCACAGGCGACCGGCCCGCGGTGGCGCTC
>DATHAU010000742.1:0-1517 GCA_035296545.1 Microvirga sp. | reverse complement strand
TATGCTGTCCCGCTCGACGAGCGAGCTATCGCCGCGCTCGCCCACTCGGCGATAGCGCTCGATATGTACTGCTGGCTCGCCCAACGCCTTCACCGCATTCCTGATGGACGACCGCAGTTCGTGCCGTGGGCGGCGTTGCATGAGCAATTCGGGCAGGGCTATGCTCGCGTCCGGAAGTTCCGGGAGTTCTTCTTCGGCCTCTTGCATCAGGTTCACGCCGCTTATCCCGACGCCAGGTTCGAGGCGAACGGCCGCGGAATGATGCTTTGGCAGTCGCCTCCGCCGGTCAGGAAGCGCCTGGTCGTGGTGAATCAATGTGCAATCGGGGGCGATCTGCCCTAGTGGGGCCCGGTCTGGTACAGCTTAGTTGTGCAATCGGGGGCGCTCTGGGGACCTCTCCAGTTATCCACGTGTTGTTAGGGGCGGGTCCGCGTGTAATCGGGGGCGCCAGGCCGCACTTCTCCATGTGTCATTGGGGGCGCAAGCCTTCTAGTATGAGACTCCTCTAGGATTGTTCCTCTAGGTTGTCGGCTCACAGAGAGTAAAGCATGCATAACCCTTGAGCCTCAGGCGGTATGATCACACACACCAGAGCCGAATGGTCGAACTCGACACCTCCCGGCATACGGCCCTTGAGGGTGTTAGGCTCGTATAGCTAGCAGGTCAGCGATCCCGTCGTTGCCGCCGAAGCGGGCGAAGAGCGCGATCGAGGCCTCGACCATGCGCAAGGCCCTGGAGACCACGATCGAGCGGCGGCGGAAGCGGGCGAGCCAGTGCCGCTGGCGGGCGTGGTCGCGCTCGATCCCGTGCGTCTCCTCCTTGCCGACGAACAGCCGCCCCGGCGGGACCAGCTCGGCGTACGCCGCCCAGCCGTCGGCGCAGTAGAGCCGCACGCCCCGGCGCTTCAGCCGTTCGAGGAGACGCTCGAGGGTGGCGGCGTCACGACCGCCCAGCTCCCAGTCGAGGAGCCGTCCCGAAGCACGATCCCGAGCCTTCCACACCCAGAGCTTGTTCGGCTTTTTTTCAGATAGTGCCACATCTCGTCGAGTTCGACGACCACGGCCCGGCCCTCCGGCTCGGGCTTCTGGGCGTAGACTTGGGCGAACCGCTCGATCCAGGCCTGCACGGTCGGCGTCGACACCCCGAGCAGCTTCGCGGTGCGGTTCATCGACAGCCCGCTCACGTACAGGAGCACCGCCTCCACCTTGAGCCGCAGCGGCATGCCGCGGGGCGGGGTATCGGTGAAGTTCAGCCCGCACGCCTTGCAGCGGTAGCGCTGCTTGCCACGCGCCAAGCCGTTCTTGGTGTAGTCCGTCCCGCTACAGCCCTTGCACGCCAAGGCCATCGCCACCCCGCCCGTCACGTCCGACAGGCCGCATGTAGGCGAATCTACACCAGGCTCAAACCCTCGAACCGGATACCGGATCGACCGCGGGCGCTACGCCTCCGCCCCGAGCGGCTCGCGCACGACCCGGCGGGTGGCGGGGTCGATGCGGAGCCGGGCGTCGTGGAAGCGG
>DATHAU010000741.1:0-1941 GCA_035296545.1 Microvirga sp. | reverse complement strand
GATGCCGGCTGCTACCCCAGGTTCGATCGTCAGCAAGGTTGGTAAGCACATTGCTGAGATTGTGGAAGGGAACGAGATGAAGGTCCGCTTTGAGGCCCAGGGCGTCAATCTGGTGTCCTCCACCCCGCAAGCATTCGACAGTATCCTGCGGAGCGATGCCGAGCGCTTCGGCAAGCTGTATCAGAAGGTACAGGCGAACTGAATCGGAGGACGTTTTCCGTAGTGTCCGATGACTTAGGTTGACCTAAGATGGTCGGGCTGGGACCTGCGAACAGCAGGTCTGAAGGAGACAGTCTGATAGCAGGTATACCCGGGCGGCCAGAGAGCCGCCCGTCCCGACCTAGGGAAGTATCCGACAACCCTCCCGCCCCTGGTTCCCAGAATCCGCTGCTGCAGCCGCATGCCACCACGAGCGCGACCATGTTCCCCTGTGCTCAAGGCCAGGCCCCGCGATCCCGGATGCGAGCCGTCGCGCAGGATGGCGTCGCCTGCGGCGGTCAGCTCGGAGTCCTGAAGAACCCAGATCACGAAGGGTTCGGGCGGCGCACTCAATGCGCGCCGGGCTGTCACTGTACGAGCCCGCGGCACAGCCATGACGTGGGGGATTGGGTCCGTAGGTCACTGGAACTTCAGATGTCGGCGAGGCCGCTTCGGCGGCGGGGGAGCACGGCCAACAATCCTGCGGCAACCCAGGCCAGGAGCACCGTCAAGATGAACGGGCGCTCGCTTCCCGCCACTGAAGGCAGGATCCGCAGCGGACCCGCGAACGTGTTGATGGAAGCGTGCAGCAGCACCGGCAGGAGCAGGCTGTGCCCGGTCTTCTCATAGACGAACGACAGGACCAAGCTCAGGGCCACGGTTTGGAGCCCGAACCAGCCCCATGGCAGTTCCGACTGCAAAGAGCCCGGCAGGAAGAACAGGGGCAGGTGCCAAACAGCCCAGATGACGCCGATCACGACGGCCGCGGCCAGCAAGCCAAGCCGGTCCCGCAGGACGGGAAGGGCCAGCCCGCGCCAGCCCAGCTCCTCGCCGAGAGGGCCTGCGATCAACACGACGGCCACAAAGTTGACGGCCACCAAAGGCCACCGAGCTGGCGGGGGGTAGGGTGGAAGAGCCCCACCGAGCAGGACATGGCCAGCCATGGCGGCCAGCATGAGGACTGCTGGCCCAAGGATTGCAACTGCGTACCATCCCGGATGAACCCGCCAGAGAACAAGTTGTGCGAGAAGCGTGCCGGCGGTGCCATGGTGTACGGCCATGGCCAGGGCCACCGTGCTCGGAGCAGCCGTCCCGAGCCCAATCAGCAGGCGCGGCGGGATGGAGACGCCAAGCGCCCGCTGCACGTCGGGATACGCCAAGCCCCAGGCCAGCCATGCGACCCCGAAGGCGAGCCCGAGAAAAGCCGGAAGCTGGGTCATTCGTCCTGTCATTCTCTTGGCCCCTGCGCAAAGGTGGCCCAGGCTCCAAGAACGAATGATCGAGATCAAGGTCCCGGGTTCGGGTCGGCGCTATGTCCGGCTGGAACAGTGGCTGCCGGTGAGGCGGTTACACACCGCAGGAGGAAAGAATGTCCAGACGGGTTGCCGTTGCAATTGCCAGTGTATCGGCGGCCGGTCTCCTGGGGGCATGGGCGTTCCGGGCTCATGATGCCCGCGACGCGCATCAGGCGTGGGCCTCGCTCGCCGCACAGGGCGGTCGAAACCAGGCCCTGTTCGCACCGGAGATGGTCTCCGGCCTGCCCGATCCCGCCCGGCGCTACTTTCTGTTCGCGATCGCCCCGGGAACGCCGCTTCGCACCGTGGTCGAACTCGAGATGATCGGTGAGATCGGCCTGGGCAGCAAGGAGCGGCCGAACTATCAGTCCATGGCGGCCCGCGAGATCCTGGCGCCGCCCCACGGCTTCGTGTGGATGCCGAGGATCGGCGCAGGGCTAAGCCGCGT
>DATHAU010000740.1:0-1898 GCA_035296545.1 Microvirga sp. | reverse complement strand
GCCTCCCGCCCCGGTTGGGGCATGGCCACCCACCGCAACAGCGGCGTGAACCAGAACGGCGAAGAGGTTTTTGCATTCGACGGCGCGGTGTTTTGGGAGCGGCGGGCCTAAGGGCCCCTCCCCGCAAGGGGGACGGGATTCTCCCGGCTCAATGCCCCTCGAAACCGACGAGGCTGCGCACCTCGACGCCGAGAGCCCGCAGCTTCTCGGCGCCGCCGAGATCCGGCAGGTCGATGATGAAGCAGGCGGCCACGATGTTGGCGCCCATCTGGCGCAGGAGTCGCGTCGCGGCCACCGCCGTGCCGCCGGTGGCGATGAGGTCGTCCACCAGGATCACGCGCTCGTCCTGGCCGATGGCGTCCGTGTGGATCTCCATCTCGTCGACGCCGTATTCGAGGGAATAGGCGATCCGCACGGTCTCGTGGGGCAGCTTGCCCTTCTTGCGGATCGGCACGAAGCCGGCGGAGAGCTGGTGCGCCACGGCTCCGCCCAGGATGAAGCCCCGCGCCTCGATGCCCGCCACCTTGTCCACCCGTCCGCCCGCGAAGGGATGGACGAGCTCGTCCACCGAGCGCCGGAAGGCCCGCGCGTCGCCCAGAAGGGTGGTGATGTCCCGGAACACGATGCCGGGCTTGGGGTAGTCCGGGATCGAGCGGATCGCGGCCTTCAGGTCGGTGAGGAGACGCTGGTCCATGGAAGAGCCTGTTTTTCGGATCGGATGCGACGATCACATCCCTGTAGGCTTTAGCACCCTGCCCGCCACCGCATCCAACTTTTTCAGGAGCTCCGGGTCCCGGGCCAGGGGGGCCGTCATGATGGCGCCGTCCAGCGCCCGGTCGGAGCGGACGGGGCACGGCTCGCGCTCGGCCGGGAAGTCGCGGGCCACCCGGGCCACGAGCCGCGCCACCCGGGCGGCGTTCTGCTGCGCCACCGCCACCACGGAGGCCACGTCCACGTCGTCGTGCTCGGGATGCCAGCAGTCGTAATCGGTCACCATGGCGATGGTGGCGTAGGTGATCTCGGCCTCGCGGGCGAGCTTGGCCTCCGGCATGGCCGTCATTCCGATCACGTCGTAGCCGAGGCCCCTGTAGGTGATCGACTCGGCGTAGGTGGAGAATTGCGGCCCCTCGATGACCACCAGGGCGCCGCCGGAGGCGAAGGGGATATCCTCGGCAGCGGCGGCTTCGGCGATGCGCCGCCGCAGCCCCGACCCGACCGGATGGGCCATGGGCACATGGGCGACGCAGCCCCGGCCGAAGAACGAGCTCTCGCGCCGGTGCGTGCGGTCCACGTACTGATCCACCAGCACGAAGAAGCCAGGAGGATACTCCTCCCGGAAGGAGCCGCAGGCGGAGACCGAGATCAGGTCGGTGACCCCTGCCCGCTTCATCACGTCGATATTGGCCCGGTAGTTGATGTCGGAGGGCGAATGGACGTGCCCGCGCCCGTGGCGGGGCAGGAACGCCACCCTCGTGCCGCCGATCCGCCCGATCCGCAGCACGTCCGAGGGCTCGCCCCAGGGGGACGCGATGGGCTCCTCCCGCACGTCCTCGATCCCCGGCAGATCATAGACCCCCGACCCCCCGATGATCCCCAGCATCGCCCTCGTCATGCCCTGCTCCATCCACCCCGACCCGCAGCCCTCTTCCCGGGAGTCCGGCTTACAATATCAGCTTGATCCTGAGGAGGGGGAGCTATGGGTCCAGCCCCCTAGCGCCACCGATGCGATCTCGTCCACGGCTTGGCAGGGGAACAGCGTCTCCCGGACGAGCTTGACGGCCGTGACGGGGGCGCGGATCGACACCGGAAGGCCCTCGACCCGCTCCACCACAGCATTGGGCACGGGGCCGGAGGACCGGTAGCGGGCGAGCGTCGAGTGGATGAGGTCGTAGCGCAGG
>DATHAU010000739.1:0-5408 GCA_035296545.1 Microvirga sp. | reverse complement strand
TCGATGATGTCGCGCAGGAGCACCCGGCCCTCGACGAGCTCGTCGCGCCAGATGATGATGGCCTGGAAGGTGAGCGGGCTCTCGCACAGGCCCGCGATCATGGCCTCGCGGCCGGCCTCGATGCGCTTGGCGATGGCGATTTCGCCCTCGCGGGACAGGAGCTCCACGGAGCCCATCTCGCGCAGGTACATGCGAACGGGATCGTCCGTGCGGTCGGTGGGCTCCTTGGCGGTGGTCTCGCGCACCGCGGGGACGCGGGCCTGGGAGGCCTCGACGAGCTCGCCGCCCTCGGCCTCCTCCTCCTCGGCCTCCGGCGGCGTCCCTTCCTCGGTCTCCTCGGACTCGACCACGTTGATGCCCATCTCGGAGAGCTGGCCGAGCACGTCCTCGATCTGCTCCGAGGAGAACTCCTCCGGGGGCAGAACCTCGTTCAGCGCATCGTACGTGACATAGCCCCGCTTCTTCGCGAGCTTGATCATGCGCTTGACGGCGGCGTCGTTGACGTCGAGCAGCGGCCCGTCGCCAGGCGGCTCGTTCGTCGTCGTATCGCCTTCGTCACCGCCGGTTGTCTTTGTCGCCATGCTTTCCGCTCTACTCCGGCGCTCCGTTCGTCCCCTCAAGGGGATCGACGATGCGCGAATGGGCGGCAAGGCTCAAAGGCCGTGCCACCCGAAAACCGTTCCCAACGTTAAACAGCAAGTCACTTGACCGACCGTTAACCATCCCCCGCTCGAACCGCCGCGTCCTGCTTTTCGATCCCTGAGGCCTCAGACCTCCCGAAGCGCGGCCCCATCGTCCAGGTCGGCCTCGGCGCCCTCCACGGAGGAGAGCTGGTTCTTGACCTCCCGCAGCCAGGCGAGACTGGCCTCGCTGTCCCCTTCCGCAAGCGCGCGCTCGGCGGCCCGAAGCTCGCTATGTAACGTTCGGGCGCGGCGATGCAAGGTGATCGCCTGCCGCAATGCGTCTTCAAGCCGCAAGGAATCCGCATGGGGATCCAGCATCCAGCGGTCGCCGGGGCGAACCAGGGCCATGAGCCTATCGGCCGATTGGGTCAGGCCGGCGCGCTCCAGGCGGGCCTGCACGACGCCGATATCGGCCGGCTCGCCGCTCGCCGCCCCGTCGAGCAGCAGGTTGCGCACCATCTGGGAGGCCCGGTGCTCAAGTTCAAGCCCTGCAAGGATTTCCGCGTGATCCTGAAGGATTTCCGGGTGGGTCAGGAAGGTGCAGAGGATCATCGCCTCCCGGGGGCTCTCCGCCGACCCGCCCGCAAACAGCGCGTTTCGCGCCAGCATCGGGCTGACGCTCTGGTGGGTGCTGGGCGTGGTGGGGGCCGGCGACCGGAAATCACGCCTTCCGGTCCTGGCCTGGCGGTTGAAGCGGCCCTGGCGCGAGTTCGGATTGAGGGCCGAGAGGCGGGTTTCCACCTCCTCCCGGTAGTAGCGCCGCAGGGTTTCGTCGCGAATCAGCGCCAGTGATTCGCGCAGGCGGCGCTCCAGGGCCGCCCAGCGCTCCGGGGTATCGGGGGCTCCCGCCTCCATCTCCCGCGCCCAGAGAATGTCCACGAGGGGCTTGGCCGCGGCGAGCACCCGCTCCACGGCGGCGCTGCCGCCCGCCCGGGCGAGGTCGTCCGGGTCCTGCCCGTCGGGCAGAAGGGCGAAGCGCAGGGACTTGCCGGGCGCCAGGCCCGGCAGGGCGGTGTCCAGGGCCCGGTAGGCGGCGCGCCGCCCGGCCTTGTCCCCGTCGAAGCACAGGATGGGCTCCTCCGCCAGGCGCCACAGGAGGGCGAGCTGGTCCTCCGTGAGCGCCGTGCCCAGGGGCGCGACCGCGTGGGGGAAGCCCGCGGCGGTGAGCGAAATCACGTCCACATAGCCCTCGACCGCGATCACCGTGCCCCGGTCATGGGCGGGCTGGCGGGCGAGGTGGTAATTGTAGAGGAGCCGCCCCTTGCTGAAGAGCGGGGTGTCGGGGGAGTTGAGGTACTTGGCCGGCGCGTCGGCGCTCATGGCCCGCCCGCCGAAGGCGACCACCCGGCCGCGCACGTCGGAGATCGGGAACATGATCCGGTCGCGGAAGCGGTCGTAGGGGACCTTCACGTCCTCGCCCGTGACGAGCAGGCCCGCCTCCTCCATCATCTCCATGGGCACGCCCTTGCCGGCGAGATGATCGCGCAGGGCGTAGCGCTCCGGGGGCGCATAGCCGATGCGGAAGCGGGCTTGCGTCTCCCGGCTCAAGCTGCGTCCGGCGAGATAATCCCGCGCCTTGACCCCGAAGCGGCCCTGGAGCGAGGCCTCGAAGAACTCCGCCGCCAGCTCCATGACGTCGTAGAGGCTGCGGCGCTTGACCTCCTCGGCCCGGTCCTCCTGGGAGAGCTTGGGCAGGGCCACCCCCGCCTCGGCGGCGAGGCGCTCCACGGCCTCCGGGAAGGACAGCCCCTCCGTCTCCATGACAAAGGTGAAGATGTCCCCGTGCTTGCCGGACGAGAAGCAATGGTAGAACTGCTTCTGGTCGTTCACGTAGAAGGACGGCGTCTTCTCGGCGTTGAAGGGCGACAGCCCCCGCCACTCCCGCCCGGCCTTCTTGAGGCGCACGCGCTTGCCCACCACCGCCGACGCCGGCAGCCGGGCGCGGATCTCTTCGAGGATTTGCGGCGGGTAGCGCACGGAAACTCCTGGTAGAGCCTGGGTCGATCCCCTGCGGGAAGCGGCAAGCCCGATCTTCTATAATCCCTAGGAACTTACGAAATAGCGAATCTAGAGCGCCTGACGGTTAACCGAAAAAATCTTTGGAAAAGCCGGCGCCATGTTATCATATAAGGATAGGATGGCCGGTCATGAGAACCAGTGTTTTCACGCTTCTTGCTCTCACCGCCATCCTATCCGCATCAGGCGCTCGGGCCGAACCGGTGATCGGAAGCATCCAAGAGACAAGCTTTTCCGATGGCTGCGGATGCACATTCTATCGCCCAAGCGATGCAGCCCGTAAAATTCGAACACACCCTGTCTTTCTCAATACCTACGGGTCTCCCCCTGGACGGGATAAGGCCGTGATGAACCTGAGAGGACGCGATGTCGAGGTCGCGCCCTCCACCATCCGCTGGTTCCGTGACACCTTGCAGCCGGCCCGGGAAGTTCGCCTTTCCGATACGTTCAAGACCCTGGATGGCCGGATGACGATCCGCCTTGACCGTACCGTGCGGGATCTCTGCCGGCAGGGTCCCAAAGAATGCGAGTCCTTCGTCTATGACGCGATGTTCCATGTCTTCGATCGATCTGGAAAGAAGCTCCAGATCTTGAGGGCCAAAGGGGAATGTGGCTGCTGAGGAATGGCGGCCTGTTCTCCTGCATGTCTTAACACCTGTATGTCTCGACAAGGGAGCGACCCTCATGCTTTGGGACATCAAGCCCTTCGTCGGCCTGGGGCCGGTCCTGTTCGGGATGACCGAAGCTGAGGTGGCAGTCCTCAGCCCGCCCCTCGGTCCGGTCGAGAGCCGGTTCGTCGAGCAGGACGACTCGGTCAACGAGTATCGCGGGATCGATGATCCCAACATGTTTTATCACAAGGAAAAGGTCCGCTTCATTGCGGTCGGACCAAAGGTCAGAAACGTAATCTGGCAGGGGATCAAGGTTTTCCAGATGGACCCGGAGACGTTGCTGCAATTGCTGGAGATTGCCAACGGCGGCGCGGAGGTGGGGCTCGGTTTCGTGTCGTTCGGAAATCTTGGTTTGAGAGCCGACGGGTTTTACTTCCACAAGGAACGTCGGTTCTTTCAACCAAATTCCGATGACCAGGATGATCGATGCATCGCCTTGTTCGACCGCGAGCTTTGGACCAGCCAAGCTGAACACTTGAAATCCTGCTACGAGCCCGTCACGTTCATCAGAAAGTAAGGAGCGGCAGCGCCGAGGTGCCCTAATCCCGCTCCCACTCGGTCGCCAGCACGATGTGGGTCGTGGCGGTGGCCACCCCCTGCACGCCGGCGACCGTGTCCCTGACCCGGTTGAGGGTCGCATTGCTATCGCACGAGACCATCACCATCAGGTCGATGGAGCCGGTCAGCGAATGGCAGGCCGCCACCTCCGGCATCCCGGCGAGGCGCGGCACCACGTGCTTGCAGCGAAAGCCCGGCTCGAAGGTCACGGCGATCATGGCGCGCACGGCGGGATCGTGCTCGGAGGCGAGCTCCACCGTATAGCCCTTGATGATTCCGTCCCGCTCCAGGCGGCGCATCCGCTCCTGGGTGGCGCTGCGGGACAGCCCGACCCTGCGGGCGAGGCCCACCAGGCTCTCCCGCGCGTTCCGGCGCAGGGCGGCGACGAGCGCCTTGTCCTTTTCGTCCAGCGGAGGGGTCAACGGGCCGGTCCCAAGAGTGTCTGGCCGGCATTTATCCGGTCGAGACGGCATCTTGTCGAGTGAAACCGGCGGCGAAAGGCGCGACAACGGGCGGGATCAAAGGAGATTTGCCATGAACGACGCCCCTTCGGTTCTGCTGCCCGTGGACATGCAGCGGGCCTTCGACCTGCCCTCCTGGCCGCCCCGCTGGAACGAGGCCGTGGACCGCAACGGCCAGGCCCTTCTCGGCGCATGGCGGGCGCGGGGGCTGCCCGTCATCCACGTCAGGCACGATTCGGTCGCGCCCGGCTCGACCCTTGCGGCGGGGCAGCCCGGCAACGCCTTCCGGCCGGGCTTCGAGCCCCTGGGGACGGAGCCCGTGGTGTCGAAGAGCGTCAACTCCGCCTTCATCGGCACCGACCTCGACCTGCGCCTGAGGCGGCTCGGCATCCGCCGGGTCGTGGTCTTCGGCATCACCACCGACATGTGCGTGTCCACGACGATCCGCGTGGGAGCCAATCTCGGCTACGACATGGTCCTGGTCGAGGACGCCTGCGACTGCTTCGACCTGCCCGACGGCGCCGGCGGCACGATCCCGGCCCGCGCCAGCCACGCGGCCCACGTGGCCACCCTGCGGTACGAGTTCGCCCGGGTGACCACCACGCGGGAACTCCTAGCCGAGCTTGCCGCCCCCGGCGCAGCGGCGGCGTGAGAAGCGCTCTCGTTTGGGAGCGGGAGGGCGTGTGGTGTGGATTCCCTTCCCGGCGAGCCGACGCCCCGGACCGCCGCGCTCAGTTGGTCCGGTCCGCAGGGCCGGGTGACATCCACTTCGTCATGCCCGGCCTTGTGCCGGGCATCCCGATCCTGAGGGCACGGCGGTTTTCTGATCGGGATGGCCGGCACAGGCCCGGCCATGACGGGGTGGGACCGGAGAGCGCCATTCTGCCGGTCCTACGGACCGGCCGGAGCGCAGCGGAGGGGAATGCTCTCACCCATCGCGACACCCTCCGCTGTCATCCCCGCGCAGGCGGGGATCCATAACCACAGCGGTGGGAGGAAGGGCGGGACGGTCTACGCTT
>DATHAU010000738.1:0-7169 GCA_035296545.1 Microvirga sp. | reverse complement strand
GGAACCCCGGCGTTCTGCGCAGCCAGCACCCGATGCATCTCGGCGGCGCCGCTGACGGCGTCAGGCACCGTCTCGAAACGCGCCAGTAGACCGTCGCCAAGGTTCTTGACTAGGACGCCGCTGTGGCGGGGCAATATAACGGCGGTGACCATGCGGATGAAGTCTGCCCATCGGCGGATGGTGTATGCTTCATGCTCTCGCATAAGCCGCACCGATTCCACCAGATCCACCAGCAGCACGACGGCCTCTTGCTGCACGAGCCCCGCACCTGCGCTCCGCATATCGGATCGCCCGGGCTGGTCGGGCTGTTCTTCTGGCTTCTCCACCCAGTCATTGTTCATGTTGATCCCGCGCCGCGAGCTCGACTCTTATGGCGATAGGCTACATTCACAAAGGAAAGGCTCTAGCAGAAGAGAAACTGTGTCAAGTGGCTGCTCGCCCCAAGGGTGTCAGTAAACAAGAATACGTTTCATCGTAGCACCTAGCAGATCTCGGTTACCGGCCAAATATCTGTGGTCCGATCGAGGATTATACTGGTTTCAAATTCAAATGACGGTGAAGTGAGAAGGGCAAGGTGCAGAATGTTGCGTTCGGTAAAAGATGCCGATGCCTCGATCTAGCCTCACAGGCCATGTTATGATGTTAAGTGTCATTGCGGTTGATGGTCGGTCGCCTTGTAGTCGAGAAGAACCGAGGTTGGCCCGAAGGGCTCATCGACTGGAGTTCTTTCAGGCACCTCTTCAGTTGAGAACGCAAACTCACGTAAGCATCACTTCAGTGCCGCACTGGCATGGTGGATGCAGCAGACCGAGTACGGCCTCACCGCACCAGATTGGTTCGGGCCAAATCAATGATCTCGTCGCCCCGCCCGTTCATCACCGCCTTCAGCACGTACAAGCTGAACCCTTTGATCTGCTCGGCCGTCGCTTTGGGGGGCAGAGCCAATTCTTGGCGATTGACGACAACGTCCAACAGGGCAGGTCCCCTATGTTCTAGGATCTCCACGGCCGCCGCATGGAGATCCCCAGGGTCTTCGACCCGGATCGCGTGAACACCGGCCGCTCTCGCCACTGCGGCAAAATCCGGATTTCGCAGTTCGACGCCGGTTTCCAGATACCCGGCAGCCTTCATCTCAAGTTCTACAAAACCCAGCGTACCGTTGTTGAATACGATGACCTTCACCGGGAGTTCTTCCTGGCTCAATGTCAGAAAGTCACCCATGAGCATCGCAAACCCGCCGTCGCCGGAGAGCGAGACGACTTGCCGCTCCGGATAGGCAGCTTGAGCCCCGATCGCCTGCGGAAGGGCGTTCGCCATGGAGCCATGCGTCCATGAGCCGATCAGGCGACGGCGTCCATTCATACTGAGATAGCGCGCAGCCCAAATGGTCGGGGTGCCAACATCAGCTGTGAAGATGGCATCATCGGTTGCCGCTTCGCTGATGACCTTCGCGAGATACTGCGGATGAATGGGTTTGCGACCGGGGTGTCCGACGGCGAGATCGTCCAACTCTTTCCTGGCATTCCTGTAGTTTGAGCGGCACTCATCGAGATGGCTTTGATCCTGCCTCGCGGTAAGCCGTGGCAGCAGCGCATCGATTGTGGCGGACACGTCACCCACAAGCCCAAGATCGAGCTTGCATCGCCTTCCAAGATGCTCGGGCCGCCGGTCAACTTGGATGATCCGCGCGTTGTCTGGATAGAACTGGCGGTATGGGAAGTCCGTTCCCAGCATCAGCAGAGTGTCGCAGTCCAGCATGGCGTGGTAGCCGGATGAAAACCCGATCAGCCCCGTCATGCCGACGTCATACGGGTTGTCGTACTCAACATGCTCCTTGCCGCCGAGCGCGTGGACTATGGGCGCCTTCAAGGTAGCGGCGAGCTGAAGAAGCAAATGATGCGCCCCTGCGCAGCCGCGGCCGCACAGCATCGTGATGCGCTCTGCCTCATTGAGCATCTGTGCGAGGCGGTCCAGTTCCGAGTCTTGGGGACGACTTAGCGCCGGCACAGGAAGCAATCCGGCGCGGGATGTGATTTCATCCGTAGGAGCGTCCTGCAATGCGACGTCGCCAGGCAGCACAATGACGGAGACACCGCCCCGCCCAACGGCCGCGCGAATTGCCAGATCCAATGTGCGGGGCATCTGCTCGGAACTGGATATCAGCTCACAATAGTGGCTACACTCATTGAACAGATGCTGCGGCTTCGTCTCCTGAAAGTACCTGCTTCCGATCTCGATGCTTGGTATGTGAGCCGCAATCGCCAGCACCGGAACGCCGGAACGGTGGCAATCGTAGAGGCCGTTGATGAGGTGGAGGTTGCCAGGGCCGCAGGAGCCAGCGCATACGGCAAGCTTGCCGGTCAGGTGAGCCTCGGCTCCGGCTGCAAATGCGCCGGCCTCCTCGTGGCGCATGTGCACCCAGTCGATTGTTCCACGGCGGCGAATGGCTTCGGTGATCCCATTGAGGCTGTCGCCGACCACCCCATAGACGCGTTCTACCCCGATCTCTTCAAGGGTTGCTATGATCATTTCGGCAACATTCATCGGAAGCTCTCCATCCTCGTATGTTTCACCGTAACGTATGATTGCTTCGCGCGCATGGTCCATGATGGGCTGATCGTACGTGACCCTGGCCAGTCTAGCTAGGAGCCGAACTCATGAAAGGAAGTTCGTTGCGGCATGTGGACGAGTGTCTGCGCCCTACATACCCTTTGACGCGTCTGCATCAAATACGGGGACAGCGGAAGCAGAGCCGGCCATGGACTGAAAATGCGAGAGCCCTGACAGAGGGCATTCCACCTCTTGCGATCTCACCGAACTGTGTCACGCTCGCGCCGCTGTACAGCGGTCGTCGCAGCGCCTCCCTCGTGTTCGCGGCCAAGCCGGAGCACGCTCGACCGCTCATTGAACGGAGCCCATCTTGATTAGGCACGCTTTTGCCACCGTCACTTTCCTCTTTGCTTCGGCCATCAGCGCCCCGGCTGTAACTTTGTACGTGGACGCATCCGGAATCCAGGCAGGGGTGGGAACCGTCTTTGCGGGTCTTTGCGTTGGCGGGCTGGAAGAGCAGTCCTGCACTTTCGGCCAGACAAGCCCCGCTCGGGCGGAGGCACTGCGATTCACCTTCACGGAGGTGCCGCCGGGCACCTACGCGATCGCCGTCTTCCAGGACCTGAATGGAAATAGGCGACTGGATCGGACGCCGCTCGGGCTGCCCCTTGAACCCTATGGCTTCTCGAACGATGCAGGAAGACTTCGACGGCCGACCTTTGCCGGTGCAAGCATCCAGGTCGCTGATCAGGATCTCCGAGTCGGCGTGAGACTGGCGGCGATTCCGCAAGGGCGTCAGCCATGACACCCGTCAGGGGATTGCCAGCCATGGATGCGCAAGTGCCTCGTGGAAGCCAGCCAGGGCTGTGCGTTGCGAGCATCAACGGCGCGGTTCTGACCCTTGGTGACCGTCCGGTGCTCGATGGCGCAACTTTGAGCCTGCTTCAGGGTGAGATCTACATCCTCCTGGGTCCGAACGGGTCAGGCAAGACCTCGCTCGTCCGTGCCTTATGCGGCCAGCTGCCTTTGGCGCGCGGCCGCGTCGGCGTCGGTGCTGCTTTGGAGGATCCCCGCCAGAACAGAAGGGTTCTTCGTCTGATCGGTCATGTGCCTCAAAGCATCGCCATCTTCCCGCGCCTCACAGTGCGTGAGAACCTTGAAGTCTTCTCGCGCTTCCTCAACGCGGACCCAAGCCCTGGAACGATCAATCGCCTCCTCGAGGTCGCGCTCCTCGACTCTGTCGCGAACTCGATCGCTGCAACGCTCTCGGGTGGTTTGCAGCGGCGGGTCAACATTGCTGTTGCATTGATCGGAGAACCCCAACTGCTGCTTCTCGACGAGCCGACAGTCGGGATCGACCTTGAGGCAAGAAGCGCCATTCACCACGTATTGGGCGACCTGCGTGATCGTGGTCGCACGATCCTTATGATTACTCACGATTTCGACCAGGCGGAACGCCTTGGGGATAGGGTCGGCTTCATGAGTGCAGGACGCATCATCCTCGAGGGACGTCCGGCTGACGTGCTGAGACGTACCTTCGGCGATAAGAAGCTGATCGAGGCCGTGCTGACCGATGGCGTCGACGAGGGGACAGATGCCGAGTTGCGCTCTGTCGGGTTGGAACCGGTTGAGGGTCGCCTCCTCTGGCGGGGATTGACGGATGAAAGGCAAGGCACCTCGAAGATCCTGCAGATTTTGCAGTCGAGCCGGGTTCCCTTGCGAGAGGTTCGGATCCGGGAACCTGGCCTCGATGTGCTGTTCAGGCAGGTGACAGGATGTTCCACGCCATGATCGCGGCCGCCCGTGTGATGATCCTCTCGCTTATTCGCGATCGAGCCGCCTTAGCGATGGCATTCGCCCTCCCGCCGCTCGTGTTCATCATCTTTGCAACGATCTTTGTAAGCGCCACAGGTTCGGAGCTTCGATTGCATGTTGGGCTGTTCGACCTCGTGCGGACAGGATCGAGCCAGCGGCTCGTGACCGCTCTTGCGGCCGAACCCGGCGTTCGCCTCACGACGCGAACAGACGCCACCCTGGATGATCTGCGGGCACTTGTGCGCGGCGGAGTGGTGGATGTCGGCATCGCCATTCAGTCTGACTTGGAAACACAGGCTGGCGAGGGGTTGCCGCCCATCCTTGTTGTTGAGGACGCAGCCCGCGCTCTGGCGGTCCCGATCGTGATCGGCCACGTGCAAAGGGCGATCAATGAGCACATGCCTGATGTGGCGCTGGGGCGTATTCTGGCTGATGTGGAGACGGCAGGCGCCATCACCAAGGAGGAGCGGGCGTTCCTGGATCAAGCCTTCAAGACGCAGGCGCAGGATCGACAAGGGTCCGGATTCGGGTTTGCAGCTCTGTTCAGCCGAGAGGCTGCAACCCGTGTCGGAGTGGCTGGCGGGCCCGTCGCTTATTACGCCGGAGCGATTGCGGCCGTGTTCCTGCTTTTCGCGGCGATGCAGGGGGCTGCGACCATCGTCGAGGAGAGGCAATCCGGCATCTTCGAACGCCTGATGGCCGCCCCGAGCGGCGTCGCTAAACTGGTCTTGGGCAAGTTCATCTTTCTTGTGGGTCAGGGAATGGTGCAGGCAGCCATCATCTTCGGATTCGCCTGGCTTCTCTACGATGTCGACGTGGGAGGCGCCCTTTCCGCATGGCTTGTGTCCTGCGCGCTGGTGGCCGCAATGGCTGCCGGCGTCAGTCTCGCCTTGTGCAGCCTATGCTCTTCCACCCACCAGGTTCAGCTGCTGTCAAGCTTCGGCGTCCTGCTGCTGTCCGCGATCGGCGGGAGCATGGTGCCCCGTTTCCTCATGCCGGAGTGGCTCCAGCAGATCAGCTGGTTCACCCCGAACGCCTGGGCCATTGAAGCCTTTCAGAATGCGCTTCGGCCAGGGCCTATCGAAGCCAGTTTGATCACAGCCTGGGGTGTTCTGAGCGCCGCAACATTGCTGTCGCTGCTGGTCGCGCTGGGCTTGCTGACGCGAATGTCGAAGATATGACAGTGCATCTGAAGAACTCACGCCAGTCATCGCTCATGCAAGCGACGGGCTCCATCACGTTCGGGACGATGGCGGGCCGTGGGAGCGTTGCCGCCGCTGACCTCAAGGCCTTGCGCGGTCCTTTCCTGAGTGGTGCAGTTGGGGAGGCTCCACTCTTGCTACTGGTTCATTGAGACGCCACGATAGCTCGCTGTCTTGCACATGCTCAACCTGAGTAGGAGGGGAAACAATAGATATGGCGATCATCAATTACATCACGACCGTTCAGTTTGATTTTGGAGCCATTGCGCTTCTCCCTCAAGAATGTGAGCGCATCGGTATGCATCGGCCTCTCGTGGTGACCGATCCTGGGGTCAGGGCGGCTGGTGTCCTCGACAGGGTTACGGCGCAGCTCAATGCTTCGTTTCAGATCTTTGATCAAACGCCGTCAAATCCCACCGAGAGCGCGGTTCGAGACGCAGTCGAGGCCTACCGCGCCCACAACTCCGATGGAGTCATCGCCGTGGGCGGCGGGTCGTCCATCGATCTTGCCAAGGCCGCCGCGCTCGCGGCGACCCATGAGGGTCCCCTGGCGACCTATGCGGCGGTCGAAGGAGGAGCAGCCCGGATCACCCCGCGCGTGGCGCCGGTCATCGCGGTTCCGACGACGGCCGGCACCGGCAGCGAGGTCGGCCGTGGTGCGATCATCATCCTCGACGATGGCCGCAAGCTTGGGCTCCTCTCGCCGCATCTCGTGCCAAGAGCAGCGATCTGCGACCCGGAACTCACCCTGGGCTTGCCGCCCCTTCTCACGGCCGCGACGGGGATGGACGCCATCTCGCATTGCATCGAGACGTTTCTCGCCCCTGCTTTCAACCCGCCTGCCGACGGCATCGCCCTGGATGGTCTAGAAAGGGGCTGGAGATATATTGCTCAGGCAACCCACCAGCCCAGCGATCGTGAGGCGCGGCTCAACATGATGAGCGCTTCCATGCAGGGCGCCATGGCTTTCCAAAAGGGCCTGGGCTGCGTTCACAGCCTGAGCCATTCCCTTGGCGGGCTCAACCCGCGTCTGCATCACGGCACGTTGAATGCCGTGCTGCTCCCGGCTGTTCTCGAGTTCAATGCCGCGGCGCCGTCGGTCGTGGCGGAAAGGAGGATGGAGCGGCTTGCACGCGCTATGGCGTTGAGTAGCGCTGCCGCGGTCCCGGATGCTGTCCGCGACATGAACAAGCGCCTGGGGCTCCCCTCCGGACTGGGTGAGCTTGGCGTTGCGGTATCCTTGTTCCCGCGGATTATCGAGGGTGCCTTGAAGGACCATACCCATAAGACCAACCCACGCGAGGCTTCAGCGCTGGATTACGAGGCGATGCTCGACAGATCGCTCCAGGGCTAAGTCGTCACGAGGTGGAACTGCCGCCAAGTGGTTCCCGCTGGCACGCTGCCCCGGTGTCCTGTGGTCATGGCCCCGGGGCCGTTTCGTTGAGCAGCGGGTCATGAGGTGCGCCGCTTTGCCAGGAACGCGGTGTTGACGCAGTTGGCCAGATCCCCCGTCCTGAGATGCCGCAGCACCGTCTCGACGCTTTTCACCCGCATGTCCACCAGAGACGCAGGCGAGTAAAAGGCCGCATGCGGGGTAAGCGC
>DATHAU010000737.1:0-3367 GCA_035296545.1 Microvirga sp. | reverse complement strand
GACCACCAATGCGGGAGCCGCCGACATGGCCCGCCCGGCCTACGGCTTCACCCGCACCAAGCGGGAGGGGGACGACACGGAGGCGGTCAACCGGCTGTTCACGCCCGAGTTCCGCAACCGTCTCGACGCGGTCATCTCCTTCGGCCATCTGCCGAAAGAGGTGGTTCAGAAGGTGGTGGAGAAGTTCGTCCTGCAGCTGGAGGCCCAGCTGGCGGACCGCAACGTCACCATCGAGCTCACGGACGAGTCCCGGGATTGGCTGGTGGAGCATGGCTACGACGAGGCCATGGGCGCGCGCCCCATGGGCCGCCTGATCCAGACGACCATCAAGACCCAGCTCGCGGACGACATCCTCTTCGGCCGCCTGAAGGACGGCGGCGCGGTGCGGGTCATCGTCAAGACGGACGATATCGGCCTGCAAAGCCTTGGCTTCGAATATCCCGACGGGCCGGTGAAGCCGAAGCCCGAGAAGGATGTGGCCAACGCCAAGAGGAAGCCGCGGGCCAAGTCGGCCTCCACGGGCCGGTCGAAAAAGTCCGTGAAACCGAAGGGACCCGGTGGTAATGGAGGCGGAGGCATCCGCACCGTTCCCAAGGTTCCGTTGGTAAGAGCATGACGACTGAGACTCACGAGGGGCCCCTGGAGGGCTCCCCCGTCCTACCATCCGCTCCGGCGAAGATGTCATGGCGCGAAAAGCGCTACCAGCGTCGTCGCCGGCGCGTCTGGTTCGAGGAAATCCTCGGCTGGATCCTCGTGCCGGTGATCGTTATCGCCGGCTATTGGCTGTTGGACATGACCCTGAACGCGGTGGGCACCTCGCCCGCCGCGATCGTCGATGGGGTCAAAGCCATCATCGACAGCTTCTGAGGCAAGACCCGGCCTCCCGCCGCGGCCGGCGGGGGTCTGGCGCTCCCGTTTTCAGGCCAGAGGGGCGTCGACCGTGCAGACCACCCCAGCCGGAGCGAACCTGATCTCCACCGTCCCGCTCAGGTCCTGAGCAAGGCTGCGTTCGATGAGCCGGGTTCCGAAGCCCCGGCGCTGGGGAGGCTCGACGGAGGGGCCGCCGCTCTCGCTCCAGGTCAGATAAAGCCGCTGCTGCTCGTTCTCCGATATGACCCTCCAGGTGATCCGGACCTTTCCGCTCGCGTTGGACAGGGCGCCGTATTTCACCGCATTGGTGGCCAGTTCCTGCAACGCCATGGCGGTCGCCAGGGCCATGCGCGGCGACAGGCGCACATCCGGTCCTTCCACATGCAGGCGGTTCTCGCGCTCGTGGCGATAGGGGGCGAGGGCTTCCCGAACGATCTCGATCAGGCCCGCGCCTTCCCAGTTCTCCCGGGTGAGCACGTCGTGGGCGCGGGACAGGGCGAACAGGCGCTCCTCCAGGGCCGGACGGGCCGCCGCGATGGACGTCGTGTTGCGCAGGGTCTGCGAGGCGATGGACTGGACGGTGGCCAGGGTGTTCTTGACCCGGTGGTTCAGCTCGTTGATGAGCACCTGCTGATGCTCCTCCCAGCGCTTGCGCTCCGTGATGTCCATGATCACGCCCCGGGAGCGGCAGATCCGCCCCGACTCGTCCCGGATGTACTCGCCCCGTCCGTTCACCCACCGGATCGTCTGGTCGGGAAGGAGCAGGCGGAGGGTCCAGTCGAAGTATCGCATGGCAGCGTCGCGATGATCGTCGTCGCGCTTGCTCCAGATCTTCTCCACGTCCTCGGGATGATAGCGGGCGCGGATGTCGGCGATGCTGAGAACGTGGTCCGGCGGATATCCGTAGAGCTCGCTCAAGCGGGCCGAGGGGTTCATCCGGCCTTTCACGTGATCGAAGTCGAAGATGGCGAGCGAGCCTGCCTCGAGGGCGCTCCGCAACTCGGCCTCCCGCTCCAGGAGAGCCTCCTCGGCCTCCTTGCGGTCCGTGATGTCCAGGAGCACCCCGACGGTTTTCCTCGGCATGATGTCGCCGGGCGGGATCAGCATCTCGGCCCGCATCAGGAACCAGCGGAGGGCTCCGTCGGGCCTGTAGAAGCGGTACTCGACTTCGAAGAAGCGCTCGCCCTTCTGCATGGCGCCCATGGCGGCGGCCGTGAGCCGGTCGCGATCCCCCGGGTAGTATCGGGTGCGCATCTCCTTCGGATCGATTGCGCCGTCGACCGGATAGCCGAGGATGCGGTTGAGCTCCGGGGTGGCGGTGATGCTGTCGGTGGCCGTCTCGTGCTCCCACACGGCCATGCGGCCCGCATCGATCGCCAGGGTCAGGCGGCTCTCGCTCTTGCGGAGCGCCAGTTCCGCCCGGGAGCGTTCGATGGCGTCCCAGGTGCGCTCGGCCACGTCCCGCGCCAGCGCCCCCTCGGCCTCGCTCCAGCGTCTCGGCTGCGGCTCGTGAAGGTAGAAGAGGGCTCTGAGCTGCCCGTCCTTCACGAGAGGAACGACGATCAGGGAGCGGGTCCCGATGCTGGACCATGTGGCGGCGTAAGCCTCCCCGGCCCGGGGATCGGTCAGGCAATCCTCAACCACGAGGGTGCGGCCGGCTCTCAGCTCCTCTATGGCCAACGGTCCGAAGGCGTCGAGAATGCGCGCCTCTCCGGCGAGGCTTGCCGCCGCGCCGTTGGTCCAGTCCTGCTTGACGAGGACGATTTCCTGAGCCTCGTCGATCTCGCCGTAGCCGGCGCGGGCGACCTTGAGGTGCCGGCCCAGCATCCCGGCGGCGGTCACGGCCACCTCCACCGGGTCGACGAGCTGGCGGAGCCGGTCCCCTAGCGCGACAAGGAAGCCGAGCCTCTGGTCGTTGGCCACCTGGCCGGTGATCTCGGCAACGACGGCGAGCAGGCCGACGACCGAGCCGTCCTCGTCCGTCACCGGCGAGAACGAGAAGGTGAAATGGACATCCTCCTTGTAGCCGAAGCGGTCGATGGCCAGCCGCACGTTCTCGCAATAGACCGCTTCGCCCTCGAGGGCCTGCTGGATCACCGGACTGATGTCGTCCCAGATCGTCGTCCAGATCTCCCGCAACGGCCGTCCGAGCGCCCCGGGATGCCTGCCTCCGAGAATGACTGCGCCTGCATCGTTGTAGACCAGGCCGAGATCCGGACCCCAGGCCAGGAACATCGGGAACTTGGAGTTGAGGGCCAGGCCGACGGCGCTGCGCAATGCATGGGGCCACGCCTCCGGAGGGCCGAGCGGCGAGGCCGACCAGCGATGGGCGCGGATGAGCGAGCCCATCTCGCCGCCTCCGATGGGAAATTGAAGCGGAAGCGCGGCGACTTTGGCGCTATGCCCCGGAAGCGACATCTCAGGCCCGGTGCCCTGGCGGAGCGAGGCTGCGGTCACGACGGTTCAGGAGGCGGACAGGCCCGTCCGCGGCGTCTCC
>DATHAU010000736.1:0-4002 GCA_035296545.1 Microvirga sp. | reverse complement strand
CCAACTCCACCTGGTGCGGCCGCAAGGCCCGCACCATCGTGGGGAACGTGGAGCAGATCGTGGCGGGCGAGGTGCTGATGGCCGCGCAGGCGCTCACCCTGGTCGAGCCCATCGCCCGGGACTATCCCCTGGGCAAGGGCTCGCAGGCGGCCATGGACGCCATTCGCGCCGCCATTCCGCCGGCCCTCGAAGGGGATCGCTGGTACGCCACCGAGATGCGCCAGGCCCTGGACCTCGTGCGCTCCGGCGCGGTGGTCGAGGCGGTCGAAAGCGCGGTGGGCGCGTTGGAATGAGGGGCCTCCGGTCCCCTCGCCATTCGGCAACGCCCTTGTGAGATGACCGGCGGCAACGCCGCGGCTATGCCTGATTCCGGTGAGAAGAGGGGAGATCGATGCCACGCGTCACCGTCCGTCCCGTCCGCGCCGAGGACGGGCCCGAACTGATCGCCGCCAATCTCGCCAGCATGGCGCTGCACGAGCCGTGGGTGTCTCCTTGCCGCGACGAGATGAGCTTCATGGGCTATCTCGCCCGCTGCGACGGGGAGCGTTCGGTGGGCTTCGTCGCCCGCGAGACGCAAAGCCGCAGGATCGCGGGAATCGTCAACCTGAACGAGATCGTGCGCGGCTTCTTCCAGAGCGCCTACATGGGCTATTACGGCATGGCCGGGATGGAGGGGCGCGGCCTGATGAGCGAGGCGGTGAGCCTCGTGGTCACGCAGGCCTTCGAGGAGCTTGGCCTGCACCGGGTCGAGGCCAACATCCAGCCGGACAACAAACCCTCCATCGCCCTCGTGAAGGGGCTCGGCTTCCGGCAGGAGGGCTACTCGCCCCGCTATCTCAGGATCGCAGGCGAATGGCGGGATCACGAGCGCTGGGCGGTTCTCGCCGACGAGTGGCGGCCCCTGGCTTAGGCAACGATCCTCTTCACGGCCTCGATCAGCACCCGCGCGGCCATGTCCGCGTCCTCGACAGTGATCGATTCCGCCGGGTTGTGGCTGATGCCGCCCTTGCAGCGCACGAAGAGCATGGCCGAGGGGCAGAGATGGGCCATGGCGACCGCATCGTGGCCAGCGCCGGAGGCAAGGCGCAGGGGTTCGACGCCCGCGCCTCTCACGGCCTCCTCGAGGGCCGCCATCAGATCCTTGTCCATGGGCGTGGCAGGCGATTCCATGAACGGCTCGATGGCGAACGAAACCCCGCGCCTCTGGGCTGCGGCCTCGCACTCGGTCACGATGTCCCGCACCAGGGCGTGGCGAACCGCATCGTCCGGCGCACGGGCGTCGAGGGTGAAGTCGACCCGGGCCGGAATCACGTTGACCGCCCCCGGCTGCACCTGCGCCACGCCCACCGTCGCGACCGTGTCGGTGCGCGTGGAGCCCGCTCGCTCCACGATGCCCACCATCTCGGCCAGGGCGGCCAGGGCGTCGCGGCGCATGGTCATGGGCACGGTGCCCGCATGGCCCGCCTCTCCGACGATGGTGGCCCGGGCGCGGGTGATTCCGTTGATGGCCGACACGACGCCCACCGGCAGATCCCCGGCTTCGAGCTGCGGCCCCTGCTCGATATGCACCTCCAGATAGCCGCGATAGCGGGCCGGGTTGCGGGCAAGCGCCTCGATGCCGTCCGGGCTGCCGCCGAACCGGGCGAGCGCCTCGCGGAGCGTGACGCCGCTGCCGTCCCGGCCGTCGAGCCAGGCCGGGTTGAAGCGGCCGGCCAGGGCATGGGAGGTGGAGAGATTGGTGGGGAAGCGCACGTTCTCCTCATCCCCGAAGGCCGCCACCTCGATGGGGCAGGAGGGAACGATCCCCCCTTCCCGCAGGGCCTCCACGGCCACGATGGCGAGCGCCACGCCCAGGTTGCCGTCATAGGCCCCCGCATCCACCACCGAGTCGATGTGGGAGCCGAGGATGAGCGCGGGCGCGTCCGGGTTCGACCCCTCGATGCGGCCGATCACGGAGCCGAGGGCGTCGATATGGGCGTCGAGCCCGGCCGCCCGCATGAAGCCCAGGGTGGTTTCCGCGGCCTCGCGGTGGGAAGGCGACAGGTAGAGGCGGGTGATCCGGCCGGGCTCGTCCGTATGCCGGGCGAGCGCCTCGATCATCCCCATGACGCGGCGGCCGAGGGGGGGGTTGGATGGGTTCGTCACGAGATCCGTTACGGGATTTGCCATGGGGGCAGAGTTTCAGGAACCGGCCCGCTCCGCAAGGGAGCGGGACCCCTTCCCGTTTCCTCAGGCCGCGACGCCGAGCTTCTTCTGCAGGCTGGTGGAGGAGGTCGTGTACTGGAACAGGAGCTTCTTTTCCGGATACACGTAGCGGTGCACCTTCTGGGCGGCGAGCGCCCCCTCGTGGAAGCCGGACAGGATCAGCTTCAGCTTGCCCGGATAGGTGTTGATGTCGCCGATGGCGAAGATGCCCGGAACGTTGGTCTCGAACTTCTCCGTATCGACCGGGATCAGGTTCTCGTGAAGGTTCAGCCCCCACTCGGCGATGGGGCCCACCTTCATGGTGAGGCCGAAGAACGGCAGCATCACGTCGGCCTCGATCAGGTGCTCCGAGCCGTCGTCCCGGCGGATCGCCGCGCCTTCGAGCACGGGGGCCTTGCCCTTGAGGGAGGTCACCTGGCCGAGGTGGAGGTCCATGTCGCCCGCGGCCACCAGGGAGCGCATCTTCTCCACCGTATGGGGCGCGGCCCGGAAGGCGTCGCGGCGGTGGAGCAGGGTCAGGCGCTTGACGATGGGCTGCAGGTTCACCGTCCAGTCGAGGGCCGAGTCGCCGCCGCCGACGATGAGCACGCGCTTACCACGGAACATCTCCATCTTGCGCACGGCGTAGAACACGCCCGTGCCCTCATAGGCTTCGATGTTGTCGATGGGCGGCTTCTTGGGCTGGAACGAGCCGCCGCCCGCCGCGATGATCACCGACCGGCAGATGAAGGTGGTGCCGTTCTCCGAGGTTTTCACGCGGAACAGCGGCGCCTCGGGCGTGCCGAGGGATTCGAGGCTTTCCACCATCTCGTTGAGGTGGAAGGTCGCGTGGAACGGCTCGATCTGCGACATGAGGTTGTCCACGAGGCCCTGGCCGGTCACCATGGGAAAGCCCGGGATGTCGTAGATGGGCTTCTCGGGATAGAGCTCGGCGCATTGGCCGCCCACCTTCGGCAGGATGTCGATCAGGTGGCATTTGATGTCGAGGAGACCCAGCTCGAACACGGCGAACAGGCCCACAGGCCCGGCCCCGATGACCACGACGTCGGTTTCGATTGTGTCCATGAACAGGCTCCTTCGAGAGACCCTGTCGAAAAGCACGGTCTCCGGTCTTTGGCAATGCGGCAGGCTGGGCGGTTGGAAGGCTTTCCATGGGTTCATGGCCCATGGAAAGCCTTCCGGTTCTCTTGAAAATGCTAGGCGCCGGTCGGCGCAAGGGTGACCTCCAGGCCGTCGAGGTCGGGGCTCCAGAGGATCTGGCAGGACAGGCGGGAATTGGGGTGGGTCACCACCGTGTCGAGCTGGTCCTCCTCCTCGGAGGAGGCGGGATAGAGCCTGCCCAGCCATTCCTCGGCGACGAAGACGTGGCAGGTGGCGCATTCGCAGGCCCCGCCGCACAGGCCTTCGATGGGCAGGCCCCAGTCCCGGATGATCTCCATGACCCGCCAGCCCTCGACGGCCTCGAGGGTATGGCGCTGGCCGGCCCGGTCGGTCACATGGATGACGCCCATGAAGCGGGATGTCCTTACGGGTAAGGTCTGGGGAATGGCGCGGAAGCGGGCGCCGGACAGCCTGGATATCGTGCTTTCGGCCCGTTCCGTCAATGTCTTAGGGCCTGTTTGTTTCGGCTTCCCGCGGGCCTTTCACCCACCCATCCCAGGCCGGGCTGAGAGGGGGTTCCACGCGTGCAGGTCGGCGCTGCCCTGACTCTCCTCCCCCTTGTGGGCAGGGCTATCGCATATGAGCGATGAGGCTGAGGAGGAAGGCATCCTCCCATCCGGCGCGCTTGACCTTGCG
>DATHAU010000735.1:0-7605 GCA_035296545.1 Microvirga sp. | reverse complement strand
GGAATCACCGTCGCCACGCCCATCGGCGTGCTGGCCGGCACCTATCTCGCCGAATACGGCAAGACCTCGAAGCTCGCGACGGTCATCCGCTTCGTCAACGACATCCTGCTTGCCGCGCCGAGCATTCTCATCGGCCTCTTCGTCTACATGCTCATGGTGCAGCCCATGGGCGGCTATTCCGGCTGGGCCGGCGGGGTGGCCCTGGCGATCATCGCGGTTCCCGTGATCGTCCGCGCCACCGAGGACATGCTGCGCCTGGTGCCCGGATCCCTGCGCGAAGCCGGGGCCGCCCTCGGCGCGCCCCTGTCGACCGTGATCGTCCAGATCAGCTGGAAGGCGGCGCGCGCCGGCATGGTGACCGGCGTGATCCTGGCCACGGCCCGGATCGCGGGCGAGACCGCGCCTCTTCTCTTCACGGCTCTCAACAACAATTTCTGGTTCAGCCCGGACCTCATGGGCGGCGTCTCGAACCTGCCCGTCACCATCTACCAGTTCGCCCTGGCCCCTTACCAGAACTGGCGGGAGCTTGCCTGGGCCGGCGCTCTCATCATCACCCTGTCGATCCTGGCGCTGTCCATCGTGGCGCGCCTGCTCTTCAAGAAGGATAAAGTCCGATGAGCACGATTGCCGTCAACGCGAGCAGCGCCATCGGGAAGGTGGGCGCTGCGGATGCCAACGTGCCGGTGCGCATCGGCGTGAGGAACCTCAATTTCTATTACGGCGACTTCTGCAGCCTGAAGGATGTCTCGATCGACTTCTACGACCGTCAGGTCACGGCCCTCATCGGCCCGTCCGGCTGCGGGAAGTCGACCCTGCTGCGCACCTTCAACCGGATCTACAGCCTCTACCCGGACCAGCGCGCCGACGGCGAGATCCTGCTCGACGGGCAGAACGTGCTCTCGCCCTCCATCGACGTGAACGAGCTCCGCGCACGGGTCGGCATGGTGTTCCAGAAGCCGACCCCGTTTCCCATGTCGATCTACGACAACATCGCCTTTGGCATCCGCCTCTACGAGAAGCTGCCCAGGAGCGAGCTCGACGGGCGCATCGAGGCCGCCCTGCGCAAGGCGGCCCTGTGGGACGAGGTGAAGGACAAGCTGCGCCAGTCCGGCATGGGCCTCTCCGGCGGCCAGCAGCAGCGCCTGTGCATCGCCCGCACCATCGCGCAGCGGCCGGAGGTGATCCTGCTCGACGAGCCGACCTCCGCGCTCGATCCGATCTCGACCGGAAAGATCGAGGAGCTGATCGAGCAGCTCCGGTCCGAGTTCACCATCGTCATCGTCACCCACAACATGCAGCAGGCGGCGCGCATTTCGCAATTCACCGCGTTCATGTATCTGGGCGAGCTGGTGGAGTTCGGTCCCACCACCAAGATGTTCATGAATCCCGGCAAGAAACAAACCCAGGACTACATCACGGGCCGCTTCGGCTGATCGAAGCGCTTCAGGGGAGGCTTCCCATGGCGGAGCATATCGTCAGCTCCTACGACAACGACCTGCAGGGTCTCAGGCGGCGGATCTCCGAGATGGGGGGCATCGCCGAGAAGATGCTCGTGGAATCCATTGCGGCGCTCGTGCGCCACGACAAGACCCTGGCTCAGACGGTGATCTCCTCCGACAGCAGGCTCGACGTGCTGCAGCGGGAGGTGGAGGAGAGCGCGATCCTCACCATCGCCCGCCGCCAGCCCCTGGCCGTGGATCTGCGCGAGACCATCTCGGCCATCCGCGTCTCCGGCGACGTGGAGCGCATCGGCGATCTGGCCAAGAACATCGCCAAGCGGGCGCTGGCCATCGGCGGCGATTTCCAGCCGCAGAAGATCGTGGTGGGTCTCCAGCACATGAGCGACCTGGTCCTGGGCCAGCTCAAGGATGTTCTGGACGCCTACTCGCAGCAGGACACCGCCAAGGCCATCGACGTATGGAAGCGGGACGGCGCCATCGACGCGCTCTATACCTCTCTCTTCCGCGAGCTCCTCACCTACATGATGGAAGATCCGCGCAACATCTCCTTCTGCACGCATCTCCTGTTCTGCGCCAAGAACATCGAACGGATCGGCGACCACACCACCAACATCGCCGAGACGGTTCACTACCTCGTCACGGGCGAGACCCTGGCGATCGACCGGCCCAAGGCGGACCGCTCCATCGACGCCACCATTCAGGCCGGAGCCTGACCATGCGGCCGCGCGTTCTGATCGTGGAGGATGAGGAACCGCTGACGCTCCTCCTGCGCTACAACCTGGAAGCCGAAGGCTACGAGGTCGACGCGGTGTCGCGGGGAGACGAGGCGGAAATCCGCCTGCGCGAGCAGGTGCCGGACATCGTGCTGCTCGACTGGATGCTGCCGGGCCTGTCCGGGATCGAACTCTGCCGGCGCATCCGCGTCCGCCCGGAGACCGAGCGCCTCCCGGTGATCATGCTCACCGCCCGCGGCGAGGAGGGCGACCGCATCCGGGGCCTCGCCACCGGAGCGGACGACTACATCGTCAAGCCGTTCTCCGTGCCGGAGCTGCTGGCCCGGGTGCGGGCGCTCCTGCGCCGCGCCAAGCCTGCCCATATCGCAACCCTGCTCAGGGCCGGCGACATGGAGCTCGACCGGGAGACGCATCGGGTGCGCCGGGCCGGCAAGGAACTGCACCTGGGCCCCACGGAGTTCCGCCTGCTGGAATTCCTGATGCAGAGCCCCGGCCGGGTCTACAGCCGCGAGCATCTGCTCAACACCGTCTGGGGTCACGACGTCTATATCGACGAGCGCACGGTGGACGTGCATGTGGGCCGCCTGCGCAAGGCGATCAACCTGCCCCGGAAGCCGGATCCGATCCGGACCGTGCGCGGCGCAGGATATTCCTTCGACGAGACCTTCGCCCGGTCCGAGCAGCCTCTCAAGGCGGATACGTAAGGCCTGGCAGGAAAACGGGTGCCGTGATCGCCCTCACGGCGCCCGTCTCGTTTTTTCAGGCTGCGCGGCTTCCGATCGCCTCAGGCGCGCACCAGCTTCCGCTCCCGCTTGCGGTCGGCCACCGGCTGATAGGCGATGCGGGCATGATGGGTGCAATAGGGCAGGCCCGTGATGGAACGGGCGCCGCAGAAGCGGAATTCGGGCTTCGTCGGATCGCCCATGGGCCAGCGGCACATGGATTCGCGCAGATCCATGATCGTCACGCGTTCCGACATGGGAACGGCCATATCGTCTTCTGCCAAAACCTCCGACTCCTCCATCACAGGCTGAAGCGGGATAGGGGCGCTCACCACATTGATCTCGGGCTGCGGCGCAATTGGGGCAGGGGCGCTGGGAGCCCGGGCCGCCTTGCGCGGGCGCTGCGGGGCGGCCGCGGCGGCCTTGTCCTTGGCGCGGCCGGAGAGGCCGAGGCGGTGAACCTTCCCGATCACCGCGTTACGGGTCACGTTGCCGAGTTCTCCCGCGATCTGGCTCGCGCTCAAACCGTCGGCCCAGAGCTTCTTCAGAAGCTCGACCCGCTCGTCCGTCCAGGTTGCGCCCGCATCCGTCATTTTTAACCTGCCTCCATCGGGGCCGCCTTCGAAAACCCAGAATCCCGTATGCCTCGCGGACAGAGAATTGGTGTCCGACCGCGTTGCCAGGTCGCTCCTGAGGGTGAAAGCCGCCGCACGAGTGCTGTACTCGACTGCCGCGAAGTTACTAGATGGGTGGACTCGGGCGCAAGAGTCCCCGGGCATCCCCTATCGTTTTCCCCAAGGAACTCTCTCCCTAGGGAAAGTTTCCCTGTGATGGGTCAGTTCATTTCTCTTGAATTGACAGGGTTTCAAGGGTCGTTAGAATCCGCCGGGTGCCGCCCCAGCTTGGGCGGCGCTTTCTTTTTCGGGACCCGGGTGCGACCCTGGGCCCTTAGGCGGAGACAACCCGTGACATCGCCCCTGCTGCCGACCTATGCGCGCGCCGACCTGTCCTTCGAGAAGGGGGAGGGGGCCTGGCTCTACGGCCGAGACGGGGAGCGATACCTGGATTTCGGGGCCGGCGTGGCCGTGAACGCCCTGGGGCACGCCCATCCGCACCTCGTGAAGGCCCTCACGGACCAGGCGGCCAAGCTTTGGCATACCTCGAACCTCTTCCGGATCCCGGAAGGGGAGCGGCTGGCCCAGCGCCTTGTGGAGAACACCTTCGCGGACGTGGTGTTCTTCTCCAATTCCGGCGCCGAGGCCAACGAGGCGGCCATCAAGATGGCCCGCAAGCACCATGCGGCGAACGGACACCCCGAACGGTTCCGCATCGTCACCTTCGAGGGCGCCTTCCACGGCCGGACCCTGGCCACCATCGCGGCCGGCGGCCAGGCCAAGTATCTGGAGGGCTTCGGCCCGAAGGTGGAGGGCTTCGATCAGGTTCCCGTGGAGGACCTGGAGGCCCTGAAAGGGGCAATCGGGCCGGAGACCGCGGCGCTCATGATCGAGCCGATCCAGGGCGAGGGCGGCGTCCGCACGGTATCGAGCGCCTTTCTGCGCGAGGTGCGGGCCCTGTGCGATCAGCACGGCCTGCTGCTGATCTTCGACGAGATTCAGACCGGCATCGGCCGCACGGGCAAGCTCTTCGCCTATGAATGGACCGGCGTCGCCCCGGACATCATGTCCATCGCCAAGGGGATCGGCGGCGGCTTCCCGCTCGGCGCCTGCCTTGCCACGGCCGAGGCCGCCAAGGGCATGACGCTCGGCACCCACGGCTCGACCTTCGGGGGCAATCCCCTCGCCATGGCCGTGGGCAACGCCGTGATCGACGTCATCCTGGAGCCCGGCTTCCTGCAGGAGGTCGAGCGCAAGGGCCTGCTCCTCAAGCAGCGCCTGGCCGAGCTGAAGGATCGTCATCCGGGCGTGATCGCCGAGGTGCGCGGCTTCGGTCTCATGACGGGTTTGCGAACCCTCGTGCCCAACACGGACTTCATCGCGGCCGCCCGCGCCGAGAAGCTCATCCTGATCGGGGCCGGCGACAACGTGGCCCGGCTTCTGCCGCCGCTGATCGTGAGCGACGCGGATATCGGCGAGGCGATCGAGCGTCTGAACGCCGCCTGCGAGGCCGTTGAAGCCGAGCTCGGCGGCAAGGTTCAGCGGGGAGCCGCCCAATGAACGCCCGTCACTTCCTCGATCTCAGCGATCTGTCGCAGGCCGAAATCCGCCATGTCCTGGAAGCGGGCTCCGCC
Source organism: Microvirga sp. (assembly GCA_035296545.1). Classification (GTDB taxonomy): domain Bacteria; phylum Pseudomonadota; class Alphaproteobacteria; order Rhizobiales; family Beijerinckiaceae; genus Microvirga. The sequence continues at coordinate 2,441 of DATHAU010000735.1, read as the reverse complement.
ATCAAGGCCAAGCGCCGCCGGGGCGAGCGCGCCACGGAGAGGCCCCTCGAGGGCAAGGTCCTGGCCATGGTGTTCGACAAGCCTTCCACCCGCACCCGCGTTTCCTTCGACGTAGGCATGAGGGAGCTCGGCGGCGAGACCCTGATGCTCACGGGCAAGGAGATGCAGCTCGGCCGCGGCGAGACCATCGCCGACACGGCCCGGGTGCTCTCCCGCTACGTGGACGCCATCATGATCCGCACCCTGGACCACGCCATGGTGACGGAGCTGGCCCAATACGCCTCGATCCCGGTGATCAACGGCCTGACCAAGATGACCCATCCGTGCCAGATCATGGCCGACGTGATGACCTTCGAGGAGCATCGCGGGTCCATCAAAGGCCGCACGATCGCCTGGACGGGGGACGCCAACAACGTGCTCGCCTCCTGGGTCCACGCCGCCGCAAAGCTCGAATTCAGGCTCAAGATCGCCTCCCCGCCGGAACTTGCCCCTCGGCCGGAGCTTTTGTCATGGGCGAAAAAGGAAGGAGCGGAGATCGTCGTGACCACCGATGCCTTCGAGGCCGCTGAGGGAGCCCATGCGGTCGTCACCGATTGCTGGGTGTCCATGGGCGACGAGGACGAGTTCCGCCGCCACAACCTGCTCAAGTCCTATCAGGTCAACGCCAAGCTCATGGGCGTGGCGGACAGGGATGCCTTGTTCATGCACTGCCTTCCCGCGCATCGCGGCGAAGAGGTGACGGACGAGGTGATGGACGGGCCGCAATCCGTGGTGTTCGACGAGGCCGAGAACCGCCTTCACGCCCAGAAGGGCATCCTGGCGTGGTGCCTCGGAGCCACAGGCGCATGAGTTCGGCCCCCCTCGAAGGAAACGACGACGTCGTCCTGCCTTTCGCGGTCGAGCCCCTCGACGTGCGCGGGCGGGTCGTGCGCCTCGGCGCCTCCATCGATACGATCCTGGCCCGCCACGGCTATCCCGACGCGGTGGCCCGGGTCATCGGCGAGGCGGCTGCGCTTACGGTCATGCTCGGCTCCTCCCTCAAGCTCGAGGGGCGGTTCCAGCTCCAGACCAAGACCGATGGCGTGATCGGGATGGTGGTGGTCGATTTCAACGCGCCGGATCGTCTGCGCGCCACGGCCCATTTCGATCGGGACAAGCTCGAGGCCCTCGGCTCCGGCTCGCTCAGGTCGGGGGACCTTTTGGGCTCGGGCTACCTTGCCATGACCATCGATCAGGGCTCCGACCGAAGCCGCTATCAGGGCGTGGTCGCCCTGGAAGGGCAGGGCTTCGAGGAAGCCGCGCACCAGTACTTCCGGCAGTCCGAGCAGATCCCCACGCAGGTGCGCCTTGCGGTGGCCGAGCAGTTCGCGGGCGGGCGGAACACCTATCGGGCCGGCGGGCTGATGGTCCAGTTCCTGCCCACCTCGCCGGACCGGATGCGGCAGGCCGATCTCGCCCCGGGCGATGTCCCGGAGGGCCATCCGGCGAACGATCTCGCCATGCCGGCCGAGGACGACGCCTGGGTGGAGGCCAAGTCCCTGCTCGCCACGGTGGAGGATCACGAACTGATCGATCCCGCCGTTTCCAGCGAGCGGCTGCTCTACCGCCTGTTCCACGAGCGCGGCGTGCGGGTGTTCGAGGGGCAGCAGGTGCATGAGGAATGCGCCTGCTCCCATGAGCGCATCATGGGCATGATGCGCCGCTTCCCGCCCGAGGACCGGCGCGACATGGTGGGCGACAACGGGCGCATCGGCATCACCTGCGAGTTCTGCTCGCGCTTCTACGATCTCGACCCCGCCGAGGTCGAAGCCGAGATCGCCAAGTCCGACGACTGATCCCGGCGGTCCGACCCTTCAAGAACCGGCGCAGGCGGCGGCAAGCCGTCGCATGAAGGCTGCGCCTGCCTCGAGCTGTTCGAGGGTGATGTACTCGTCGGCCTGGTGCGCCTGATCGATGGAGCCCGGGCCGCACACCACGGTGGGGATGCCCGCAGCCTGGAAATGGCCGGCTTCGGTCCCGAACGGCACGGTCCAGGTGCGGTTGCGTCCCGCAAGCCGCAGGGCGAGGGTTTCGGCCGACGAGCCCGGCTCCGGCGCAAGGCCCGGCACGGATACCTCGAGCCTGGTCTCGATGCGGCCGAATTCTCCGAAGCGGTTGAGGCGCCTGAGGGCGGTCTCCTGCACGAATCGGTCGAGGCGGTTCGGGATCTCCTGCGGATCGAGATCGGGAAGGCCGCGGAACTCCCAATGGAAGCTGCAGGATTTGGAGATGATGTTGCGGGCCGTGCCGCCGGCGATCACGCCCACATGCACGGTGGTGTAGGGGGGATCGAAGCGCCCGCTGGCGTCGCCCCGCTCCATCATCTCGTCGGCGATGCGGTTGAGCTCGGCGATCATGTCAGCCGCAGCCATCACGGCGCTGGCGCCGAGGTAGGGCTTCGA
>DATHAU010000734.1:0-1705 GCA_035296545.1 Microvirga sp. | reverse complement strand
GCCGTGAGCCTCGCCCCGGGACGCCATGGGTTTCCTCTGCCCCTTGCGGGCAAGGGGTGAGGGTGGTGCGGCTGGGTGAGAAGGGTTGAAGGTCAGGCGCTCTTCACCTCTCCCTGAGGGAGAGGTGAAGAGCTGTAGCGGCCTCTGCGTTCTTCATTGAAGCAGCAGAGCTTTGACTTTGCGACCCCCACCCTTGATCCCTCCCCGCAAGGGGGAGGGAAGATGCGCGCCACATCCTGCACGCGATCCCCTTCCCTCGCCTGCGGCTCGCCGGGGATGACACGGAGGTAACGCTGCGTGTCATTCCCGACCGGAGCGAAGCGGAGGGGAAGGGAAGCCGACTTGGCGTGACCCTGGCCCATCCCTCCATCGCTGATTCGCACAGGGCGGCGCCCAGCCTTACTCCCCCGACCGCAGGGCCGCTGCGGCGCCCACGGTTCCGACCACCGCGGCGATCAGCGACAGGGCGACGAGGATCAGGAAGGGGGTGGCGAAAGGCACCGTTCCGCCGACCGCCGCATTGGCCGCCGAGACCCCGAAGATCAGGGTGGGGATCATGAAGGGCAGGACCAGGATCGCCAGGATCAGCCCGCCGCGCCGCAGGGACGAGGTGAGCGCCGCCCCGATGGCCCCGATGAAGGTGAGCGCGGGCGTTCCCACCAGCAGGGTCGCCACCATGGCGAGCATCGCCTCCGGCGAGAGGGCGACGAGGAGGCCCAGGAAGGGCGCGGCGACGGCGAGCGGCAGCCCCGTCACGAGCCAATAGGCCGTCACCTTGGCCAGCACCACCATCTCCAGGGGCGCAGGCGACAGGCGCAGGAGGTCGAGGGATCCGTCCTCCTGGTCGGCCTGGAACAGCCGGTCGAGGCCGATCAGCGTGGCGAGCAGGGCTGCGATCCAGAGAATCGCCGGGCCGATGCGGGACAGCAGGTTGAGATCCGGGCCGAGGGCAAAGGGAATGAGCGTCACGATCATCAGGAAGAAGATGAGGCCCATGACCCCCGAGCCGCCGACGCGGGCGGCAAGCTTCAGGTCGCGGATCAGCAGCGCGCGGAAGGGGCCCATCACAGTCCCTCTCCCGTCTGTGGGAGAGGGCGGCCCGGAGGACCGGGAGACGGGGAGGCGGGCGAAGGAGGCTCCCCCTCCGCCGCCTCGGCCCCCTCCCCCGCGGGGGAGGAGGGGGAGCGGGTGCGCTCGATCCTGATCTCCTTCGCGTCCCTCAGGAAAAGCGGAGAATGGGTGGTGGCGGCAATCATCCCGCCGCCGTCCCGGTGGCGCTCCAGGAGCAGGCGCAGGGTCTCCTGGGAGGCGGCGTCGAGGGCCGCGGTGGGCTCGTCGAGAAGCCAGAGGGGCCGATGCGCCACCAGAAGCCGGGCGAGCACCACCCGCCGGCGCTGGCCCGCCGAGAGATAGGCCACCGGCAGCCGGGCCGCATGGGCGAGCCCGACCGCTTCCAGGGCCTCGCGGGGCGAAAGACGGGGATCGCCCAGGAAGCCTTGGGCGAAAGCAAGGTTCTCCTGCGCCGTCAGGGCCCCTTTGAGGGCATCCCGGTGCCCGACATAGTGGAGGCACTCGGCCAGGCTGCGCTCGCCCGCCCCATCGAGAACGATCGCGCCCGCCGCAGGATGGAGCCGTCCGGCCAGGAGGTCGAGGAGAGAGGATTTTCCGGCGCCGTTGCGCCCGGTGATCACCAGGGCCTCGCCGG
>DATHAU010000733.1:0-2006 GCA_035296545.1 Microvirga sp. | reverse complement strand
GGTTGTCTCGCCGGGCGAGCTGTCCCGGCTGGCGCAGGCCTACAACACGACGCCGCGCAAATGCCTTGCCTTTCAGAGCCCTCACGAGGTCTTCTCAAGCCTCATCAACCGTGTTGCACTTCAACCGTGACTCCACCGGATCCATAACCACAGCGGTGGGAGGAAGGGCGCGGCGGGATCGATTGCGCTTTATTCTGCCCTGTCAGCGGTTATAGATCCCGGGCTCCGCTGCGCGGCCCCGGGATGACAGGCGCCTTTCCCCTCCCCCTTGTGGGGAGGGCCAGGGTGGGGGTGTGAGCGCCAGACCTTCATCGGCTATCGCTCACACCCATGATGAGGAACGACACGGCACGGCAACGAAAAAGCCCCGGATTTCTCCGGGGCTCTTCCTTGTTCTCGGACGGTGGCGCCTGGACTTAGAAGTCCATGCCGCCCCTCAAGTCCGGCTTGCCGGACTTGAGCTTTCCTTAAGGATGGGCGGCTTTCGATGGACTTAGAAGTCCATGCCGCCCATGCCGCCCATGCCGCCGCCGCCGGGCATCGACGGAGCGCTGTCGCGCTTGGGAGCCTCGGCCACCATGGCCTCGGTTGTGACCAGCAGGCCGGCCACGGAGGCGGCATCCTGCAGAGCCGTGCGCACGACCTTGGCCGGATCGACGATGCCGGCCTCGAGCATGTCCACGAACTCTGCCGTCTGGGCGTTGAAGCCGTAGGTGTCGGACTTGGTGTTGTCGTTGATCTTGCCGACAACGATGGAGCCCTCGACGCCGGCGTTCTCGGCGATCTGGCGGATGGGAGACTCAAGGGCGCGCAGCACGATCTTGATGCCGGCCTGCACGTCCGCATTGTCGGTCTTGAGCTTGGCCACCGCCGCCTTGGCGCGCAGCAGAGCCGTGCCGCCGCCGGGAACGATGCCTTCCTCGACCGCAGCCCGGGTGGCGTTCAGGGCGTCGTCGACGCGGTCCTTCTTCTCCTTCACCTCGACTTCGGTGGAGCCGCCGACGCGGATCACCGCGACGCCGCCCGCCAGCTTCGCCAGACGCTCCTGGAGCTTCTCGCGGTCGTAGTCCGAGGTGGTCTCCTCGATCTGCGCCTTGATCTGGCCGACGCGGGACTCGATATCCTGCTTCTTGCCGGCGCCGTCGATGATCGTGGTGTTCTCCTTCTCGATGCGGACGCGCTTGGCGCGGCCCAGCATGGTCAGGTTCACGGTCTCGAGCTTGATGCCGAGGTCTTCGGAGATGGTCTGGCCGGCGGTGAGAACGGCGATGTCCTCGAGCATGGCCTTGCGGCGGTCGCCGAAGCCCGGAGCCTTCACGGCGGCGATCTTCAGGCCGCCGCGCAGCTTGTTCACCACCAGGGTGGCAAGCGCCTCGCCTTCCACGTCCTCGGCGATGATCAGCAGCGGCTTGCCGGTCTGAACCACGGCCTCGAGGATCGGCAGCATGGGCTGGAGCGAGGAGAGCTTCTTCTCATGGATGAGGATGTAGGGATCCTCCAGCTCGGCGATCATCTTCTCGGCGTTGGTGATGAAGTAGGGCGAGAGATAGCCGCGATCGAACTGCATGCCCTCGACCACGTCGAGCTCGGTCTCGGCGGTCTTGGCCTCCTCGACGGTGATCACGCCCTCGTTGCCCACCTTCTGCATGGCATGGGCGATCATCTCGCCGATAGCCTTGTCGCCGTTGGCCGAGATGGTGCCCACCTGGGCGATCTCCTCGGACGAGGCCACCTTCTTGGAGCGGGCCTGGATGTCCCGGACAGCTTCAGCCACAGCCAAGTCGATGCCGCGCTTGAGGTCCATGGGGTTCATGCCGGCGGCCACCGCCTTGGCGCCTTCCTTGACGATCGCCTGGGCGAGAACGGTCGCAGTGGTGGTGCCGTCGCCCGCCAGATCGTTGGTCTTGGAGGCAACCTCGCGCACCATCTGCGCGCCCATATTCTCGAACTTGTCCTCAAGTTCGATTTCCTTCGCGACGGTGACGCCGTCCTTCGTGATCCGGGGC
>DATHAU010000732.1:0-2722 GCA_035296545.1 Microvirga sp. | reverse complement strand
CTTCGGGCATGCCGCCTTCTTCGGGCTGGGAGCCTACGGGGCGGCGCTCGGGGTGAAATGGATGGGCGCGCCCATGGAAGCGGCGCTTCCCCTCGGGCTGCTCCTGGCGGCCCTCGGGGCCGCGCTGATCGGGGCCTTCGTGGTGCGGCTCTCGGGCATCTATCTTGCCATGATGACCCTTGCGGCCGCCCAGATCCTCTACGCGGTCGCCTTCCAGTGGGTGGACGTGACCGGCGGCGACAACGGCATCGTGGGCGTCTGGCCCTCGGAATGGACCAGCGGCCAGGGGCGCTATTATCTCCTGACGCTCGCGCTCACCGCCGCGGCGGTTCTCCTGCTCAGGCGCGTGATCGACGCGCCCTTCGGCTACGCCCTGCGGGCGGCGCGCGACTCGGAACAGCGCGCCGAAGCCATCGGCCTCCACATCCGCCGGCATCGCTGGCTCGCCTTCGCTGTTTCCGGCGCGGCGGCCGGTTCGGCCGGCGGCCTCTACGCCTTCTCCCGCGGCTCCGTGGACCCGAGCCTGCTCGGCATTCCCACCTCGGTGGATGCGCTCACCATGCTGCTGTTGGGCGGCATCCAGACGATCATGGGTCCGCTCGTCGGGGCAGGCGTCCTCCATATTCTGCGCGACCAGATCATGCCGCTCACCTCCCTCTGGCGGCTGCTCCTGGGCGTGAGCATCATCGCCATGGTGCTGATCTTCCCGCGCGGCCTCGTGGGCACGATCCGGCACTGGCGGGAGGAGCGGGCATGACGCTGCTTGCCGTGCAGGGCCTGCACAAAGCCTTCGGCGGCGTGGTGGCGGCGCGGGATGTGGATTTCACGCTCCAGCGCGGCGAGATGCTGGCCATCATCGGGCCGAACGGGGCGGGCAAGTCCACCGTGTTCAACATGGTCGGCGGGCAGCTCCGCCCGGACCGGGGCCGGGTTCTCCTCGACGGGCAGGACATCAGCAACGCCTCGCCGCAGAAGCGCTTCCGCCTGGGGGTGGGGCGCACCTTCCAGGTGGCGCAGACCTTTCTCTCCATGACCGTCGTCGAGAACGTGCAGATGGCGCTCGTCAGCTGCCACCGGGAGGCCTACGGCCTGTGGAGCCCGGCCCGGCGGCTCCATCGGGACAAGGCCCTGGAGCTCCTGTCGCGGGTGGGCATGGCGGAGGCGGCGGAGCGCTCCTGCTCGGCCCTGGCCTATGGGGACGTGAAGCGGGTGGAGCTGGCCATCGCGCTCGCGGGCCAGCCCAAGCTCCTGCTCATGGACGAGCCCACCGCCGGCATGGCCGCGCGGGAGCGCGCAAAGCTCATGGAGCTCACCGCCGCCATCGCCGAGGCGCAGGGGATCGGCGTTCTGTTCACCGAGCACGACATGGACGTGGTGTTCGGCCATGCGGCGCGGGTGCTGGTGCTCCTGCGCGGCCGGATCATCGCCAGCGGCGCGCCGGACGAGATCCGCCAGAATCCGGAGGTCCGACGCGCCTATCTGGGCGACGACCGCGTCCTGGAGAGGCCCGCAGGAGTAAACTCCCCATGAGCCGGCCCCTTCTCGAAGTCTGGAACCTCACCGCTGCTTACGGCCGCGCGCAGGTCCTGTTCGGCCTGACCTTCGGGCTGCACGCCGGCGAGGTCATGGCCCTTGTCGGGCGCAACGGGGCGGGCAAGACCACCACCCTGAAGGCGATCATGGGGCTGGTTCCGGCCACGGCCCAGCAGGTCGCCTTCAAGGGGCATTCCCTGGCGGGCCTGCCCACCTACCGCATCGCCCGCCTCGGCCTCGGCTACGTGCCCGAGGACCGGCGCATCTTCACGGACCTGACCGTCGACGAGAACCTGGAGACCGGCCGCAGGGCGGCGGCCAGCCGCAGGGCGAGCCACGATGCGGCAGGGGCCGGGCGCTCGCCCTGGACGCCGGAGCGCCTGTTCAGGCTCTTCCCCAACCTCGCCGAGATGCGCGACCGCCGCGGCAACCAGATGTCCGGCGGCGAGCAGCAGATGCTGGCCATCGCCCGCACCCTCATGGGCAACCCGGACGCGATCCTGCTCGACGAGCCCTCGGAGGGCATCGCCCCGGTGATCGTCCAGATGATGGCCGAGGCGATCCGGGCCATGAAGGCGGAAGGGGTGGCGGTTCTGCTCTCGGAGCAGAACTGGGCCTTCGCGGCCGGCATCAGCGACCGCGCCTGCGTGATCGAGCGCGGCGAGATCCGCTTTCAGGGCGCGATGACGGACCTCATGGCCGACGAGGCCCTGCGGGCGGAGACGCTCGGGGTCTAGGGGCCGGACGGATGGTTTCCCCACGCCTCGGCCGGATGACACGCTCTTCGTCATGCCCGGCCTTGTGCCGGGCATCCCGATCCTGAGGGCGCTGCGGTTTTCCCATCGGGATGGCCGGGACAGGCCCGGCCATGACGTCGTGGGTGTCATTCTGCCGGTCCTTTTGGACCGGCCGCAGAGGGCGCAAGCCCTCGCAGGAGAGGGAATCCACTCCAGTACCGTTGCAAGCGGCACCTCTGGTTTCCCTCCCCCTTGCGGGGAGGGTTAGGGTGGGGGTGTGAGCGAGAGCCTATCAGCGTGTGGCGCCTACACCCCCACCTCCACCTCCTCCCCACAAGGGGGAGGGAAAGGGGGCGTGGCTCCGAGCCAGGGATTCCCTTCCCCTCCGCTGCGCTCCGGCCGGTCCGGTCCAAAAGGACCGGCAGAATGACACACACGATGTCATGGCCGGG
>DATHAU010000731.1:0-2193 GCA_035296545.1 Microvirga sp. | reverse complement strand
GCCGATCACCCGCTCGGCGAACCATGCAGCGGCCTCCGGGTTGGTGAAGTCCACCACGCCGCAATCGAACTCGCCGAAATCCACCAGGGCCGTGTTGCCGTTCGCGTCCCTGGCGAAATAGCCCGCCGCCTCCGCCTCGGGGAAGAGCGAACCGTCGGCGGCCAGATAGGGGTTCACGTAGCCGAGGAAGCGGATGCCGCGATCCTCCAGCTCCGCGATGCGCTGGCGCAGGGCCGGATAGCGCTCGTCGTTGGCCGTCCAGTCCCAGAACAGGCGCGCCCCGAAGGAGGTGTGGCGCAGGCCCACCCAATCCTCGCACCACAGGCCGGAGACCTTGGCGCCGGCGGCGATGAACCTGTCGAGCCGCTCGAACGAGTTCACGCCGTCCTTCAGGCCGATGATCGCGCCGCCATAGACCCATTCGGGCAGGGGCGGCTGGCGGCCGAAGCGCTCGGCCATGGCCTCCACGAGGGCCACGAAGGTCGGGCGCGCGGTAAGCTCGATCCGCTCCGGCACGGCCCAGACCTCGATCTCGTGGAAATCGTCCTTGCGGAAGTCGAAGGCCGAATAGGCGGTGGTCTCCACATGCAGGGCGTAACGGCGCGAGGAGAGGTAGGTGGGCTGCGGGTAATTGGTGTTCCAGTAATCGCCGCCCGCCTTGCCGGTCACGTCCGCCTTGAGGGTGATCTCGGTGGACTTGTCGCGCCCGACGCCGGGCTCGGAGGTCCAGAGGGGAAACCTGCGGCCGCGCATGTCGAAATAGGACATCTGCTCGCCGCCGCCCCAAACATGCTCGTTGCGGGAGGCGGCGACGCGCAGCCAGACCCGGTTGATGGTGGGATCGGCGGACCGGAACGCCACGGCGGCGCTGGCGCCGCCGTTCGACACCCGGAGGCTCAGCCGCACCGGCTGGCCGGGAGCGGCCGAGAAGGCGATCTCCTGTCCCGACACCACCGCATGGGCGAGCGGGACGCGCTCGACCAGGTAGTCCTCGATGTCGAAATTGCCCCGGTACATCTCCATGCGCTCCTCGCCGCGGCCGACGAAGAGGCAGGGCGCATCGATGCGGTGGCGCAGGATGAGCTTGTCGTCCAGGGTGAGGTCGAAGCCGTGGGCGGTGGTCTGGATCCGCATGGGAGTTCTCAATTCTGGGTCAGGCCGGCGTCGACGATGAAGTTCGCGCCGGTGCAGCCGGCGCTTTCGTCCGAGCCGAGGAAGAGCGCCATCCGGGCCACATGGCTGGCGTCGAGGCGGAACTTCAGCGCCTGGAGATCGAGGAACCCCTGGTTCAGCTCCGGCGTGAGCCAGAGCTGCTTCTGCCGCTCCGTGAGGATCGCGCCGGGCACGATGCAGTTCACGCGGATGCCGGACGGCCCGAGCTCGCGGGCGAGCGTGCGGGTCATGCCGTTGATCGCCGCCTTGGCGGTGGTGTAGCCCACCATGCCGGGACGGCCGCGCATCCACGAGATGGAGCCGAGCATGATGACGCAGCCCCGCCCCGCCCGCGCCATGCCCTTGGCGAGGGCCTGGGTCGCGAAGAACTGGTGGTCGAGGTTGAGCGCCAGGGCGCGCCGCCAGTAATCGGGCTCGACCTCCGCGAGGTCGTGCCGGTCGTCCTTGCCGGCGTTGTTGACCAGAACGTCGACGCCGCCCCTCTCGTCCTCGATGCGGGCGAGCGCGTCGCGGAGCGCGGGAATGTCGGTGACGTCGCAGGCGTGGAACGATGCGCCGGTGGCCTCCGCCAGCGCCTCGCCCGCGTCCCGGGCGATATCGATGAAGGACACCTTCGACCCCTGCGCCGCGAAGGCCTTCACCATCTCCTCGCCGATGCCGGACGCGCCGCCGGTGATGACTACGGAGCGGTTTTCGAGGGAGCGGTACTGGACGGTGGCGTAATCGAAGGTCATGACAATCTTAAGCCTCAGACAAGGGGATCGAAAACGTGTTCGGGCAGTCCGGGCGTCTCCACCGGCATCGCGAACAGGCTGCCGGAATGCGGGAAGGCGGCCGGCTCCTCCTGGGAGCGGCCGGTGCGGGCGGAGGTCACGTAAAGGGTCTTCCGGTCCGGGCCGCCGAAACACACCATGGTGGGGCAGCGGGCGGGCACGGGATGTTCCGCCAGCAGGCGCCCGTCCGGCGCATAGCGCTGGATGCGCCCGCCCTCGAACAGGGCGGTCCAGTAGCAGCCGTCCC
>DATHAU010000730.1:0-10118 GCA_035296545.1 Microvirga sp. | reverse complement strand
CGACCGGGCGCTGCTGCGGGTGGACCCGCTCAAGGCCGGGGACATCCATCGCTATGCGGGCCGCATCACCAAGGTCGTCGCCAAGAAGCAGGCGCAGCTGCTCGGCATCTACCGGGCCATGCCCGAGGGCGGCGGCAGGCTTGTGCCCGTCGAGAAGAAATCCCGCGAGACCGAATACCTGGTGCGCCCCGGCGACGAGGCCGAGGCGCTCGACGGGGACCTCGTGTCCGCCTCCCTCGTGAAGACCGGCCGCCTCGGCCTGCCCCAGGCCCGGATCAAGGAGCGGCTGGGCTCCGTGAAATCCGAAAAGGCCGTGAGCCTCATCGCCATCCATGCCCACAGCATTCCCAACGAGTTCCCGAAGGCCGTGCTCGATGAGGCCGACAGGGCCGAGCCCGTCGCCATGGCGGGCCGGGAGGACTGGCGCGATCTTCCCCTCGTCACCATCGACCCGCCCGACGCCAAGGACCACGACGACGCGGTCCACGCCGCGCCGGACGAGGACCCGCACAACGCGGGGGGCTTCATCCTCACGGTGGCCATCGCCGACGTGGCGGCTTATGTGCGCCCCGGCACCGCCATGGACCGGGAGGCGCAGGAGCGCGGCAACTCGGTGTATTTCCCCGACCGGGTCGTGCCCATGCTGCCGGAGAAGATCTCCAACGACCTGTGCTCCCTCAGGCCAGGGGTGCCCCGCCCGGCGCTGGCGGTCCGCATGGTGATCGGCCCCGACGGGCGCAAGAAGAGCCACAGCTTCCACCGGGTCATGATGCGCTCGGCCGCCAAGCTCTCCTACAGCCAAGCCCAGGCCGCCATCGACGGCCGGACCGACGAGGTCACGGGGCCCATCCTCGATCCGATCCTGAAGCCCCTCTGGGCCGCCTATGCCTGCGTGAAGCGGGCCCGGGACATCCGCGAGCCCCTGTTCCTCGACCTGCCGGAGCGCAAGATCGTGCTCAAGCCCGACGGCACCGTGGACCGGATCTTCGTGCCCGAGCGCCTGGAGGCGCACCGGCTCATCGAGGAGTTCATGATCCTCGCCAACGTGGCGGCGGCCGAGACCCTGGAGCGGGCGGAATCCGAGCTGATCTACCGGGTCCACGACGAGCCTTCGCTCGAGAAGATGCGTTCTTTGAGCGAGGTGCTCGCCTCCATCGGCCTCAAGCTGTCCTCGCAGGGGGCGCTCAAGCCCGAGCTGTTCAACCGCATCCTGCGCAGCGTGGACGGGTCGGAGCACCAGCTCTTCATCAACGAGGTGGTGCTGCGCTCCCAGTCCCAGGCCGAGTACTCGGCGGAGAACTACGGCCATTTCGGCCTGAACCTGCGCCGCTACGCCCACTTCACCTCCCCCATCCGCCGCTATGCCGACCTCATCGTGCACCGGGCGCTCATCGGCGCCCTCAAGCTCGGCAAGGACGGGCTGCCGCCGGACGCCACCCGGGCGGAGCTGATCGAGATCAGCGCCCGCATCTCGGCGGCGGAGCGCCGGGCCATGGCGGCGGAGCGCGAGACCATCGACCGGCTGATCGCCCACTTCCTGGCCGACCGGATCGGCGCCGCCTTCGACGGCCAGATCTCCGGCGTGACCAAGGCGGGCCTGTTCGTCAAGCTGGCGGAAACCGGGGCGGACGGCTTCGTGCCCGCCGCCACCATCGGGGCGGATTACTACCGCTACGACGAGCGCACCCACTCCATGCAGGGGGAGCGCACGGGCGAGACCTACCGCCTGGGCGACAAGGTCCAGGTGAAGCTCGTGGAGGCGGCCCCCGTCGCCGGGGCGCTGCGGTTCGAGCTGCTGTCCCAGGGGCGCTATACGGGCAAGGCGAAGGGCTCCGGCAAGGGGGCCAAGAAGGCGCAGGCAGGCGGCGCGAAGCCGGGCAAAGCGAGCCGGAAGCCCGACACGTCCGGCCGGGAGAGCGGCCGTCCCACCGTGAGAGTGAAGGCCAAGCGGCAGAGCCGCGCCCGGTAAGGACCCACCATGTCTGAGACCCACGAGCCGATTCCCGCCCCCATCAGGACGCTCCCCGCCATGCGGCGCGGCTTCCTCGGCCGTTGCCCCGCCTGCAACCGGGGGCGGCTGTTCGGCCGCTTCCTGAAGGTGGCCGAATGTTGCGAGGCCTGCGGCGCCGAGTTCCACCACCACCGGGCCGACGACCTGCCGCCCTATCTGGTGATCTTCCTGGTGGGCCACCTCATCGGCTACGGCATCCTGATGACCGAGACCCGGCTGGAGATCCCCCTGTGGGCCCACCTCGCCACCTGGCCCGCCCTGGCGATGATCCTGTGCCTCGCCTTGCTCCAGCCCATGAAAGGCGCTGTCGTGGGCCTGCAATACGCGCTAGGGATGCACGGCTTCGGCGAGGCCCGGGCCCGAGAGACCAGCGAGAGGGACAACAGCAGTGACGGACGCTCAGGCACTCGCCCGGATGGATCGACTCGTTTCCGGGGAGCGTAACCCGGGCCTGCCTGCCCTGCGCCCCTCGGACGCCGCCACCCTCATCCTCATCGACCGCCGGGGCCGGACCCCCAAGGTCCTCATGGGCAAGCGCCACCCGGGGCAACGGTTCATGCCGGGCAAGTTCGTCTTCCCCGGAGGGCGGATCGAGCCCGGCGACCGCTCCATGACCGTGGCCGGCGCCCTCCACCCCCGGGCGGAGCAGGCCCTCATGGCCCGGGTCTCGCGCCCCTCGCCTCAGCGCAGCCGGGCGCTGGCGCTCGCGGCCATCCGCGAGACCTTCGAGGAGACCGGGCTCCTGCTCGGCTCCAAGGATTACGGCGGCCCCGCGGGCGCGCCGGAGAGCTGGGCCGCCTTTCGGGAGCGGGGCGTGTTTCCCGACCTGGAGGCCCTGCACTTCATCGGCCGGGCGATCACGCCGCCCAAGCGCGTGAAGCGCTTCGACACCCGCTTCTTCGCCGCCGACCGGACCGCCGTCGCGGACGAGGTCGAGGGGGTGGTGGGCCCCGATTCCGAGCTGGTGGAGCTGACCTGGGTTACCATCGACAAGGCCCGCGCCCTGGACCTGCCCCCCATCACGGCCGTGATCCTCTCCGAGCTGGAGGCCCGCATCGCGGCAGGCTTCGGCCCGCACCTGCCGATCCCGTTTTTCCACCAGAAGCGCGGCCGTTTCGTGCGGGAGGAGCTGTGAGGCCCCCTATCCCGTCATGCCCGGCCTCGTGCCGGGCATCCACGCCTTGAGCGCCGCGGCGGTTTTTAAGACGTGGATGGCCGGGTCAAGCCCGGCCATGACGCAGGGGGTGGCATCAGGGAGTCCCCCGCCGCCGCCTCATGTGACAGGAATGCGTCCCTGCCCCGCCCGCAACCCTTGACGGAACCGGCGTAATCGGGCATGGGAACGTCACGATTTTCCGGCCGGGTTCGCCCGGCCTTTGCGTTTCGGCCTAGCCTCCGAACCGCCACGCCAGAACAAGAGGTCCGACCATGGCCAAAGCCGCAACGATCAAGATCAAGCTCGTCTCCACCGCCGACACGGGCTATTTCTACGTGACGAAGAAGAACTCGCGCACCAAGACCGACAAGCTCTCGATGAAGAAGTACGACCCGGTCGCCAAGAAGCACGTCGAGTTCAAGGAAACCAAGATCAAGTAGGCCCTTCCGGCAGAACTGCCCAGGTCTCGAAAAACCGCCCCTCGCCGGGCGGTTTTTTGCTTTGGCCGACAGGCAGGCGGCAGACGAGGAGCGGTGCGCCGCTCCCTGCGGGACCTCCTGCCGCGGGGATTCCGGGGTCCCGCATCGGGTCAAGCGGCGGGAATAAGCCACGCTGGCGAAACAAAGAATTCTCGAAACCCGGCGAACAAACGCCCCCCTCCATCGGTTCACGAGCATCCGACGGAGAAGGACGCCTGACTTGCCCCGGTTCTATTTCGACGTGCTGGATGGGGAGGCCTCGACCCGCGACGACACGGGCGTCGAGTTGCCCGGCCTGGACGCCGCCGAGGACGAGGCCGTGCGCGCGATCGTCGAGATCGGCCAGGACAGCCTGCCGAAGCGCCGCGGTTCCGAACTCGCCCTGCACGTGAGGGACGAACGGGGCCGCCCGGCGCTCACGGTGACGCTCCTCATGAGGGTCCGCCGTCCCGACCCTGCGAAGACCTAGGGCCGGGGCCTCCCACGGGTCCGTCCGCCCGGAGAAATCCCTCCTGTGTTCGAGCACACGGCATCCGGGGCCGCGAGGCGTTAGCAAAGAGACGGTCCTCCAACGTCTCAAGTCATGAGCTTCCCCCAACACGATCAGGCAACCGGTTACCGCAGGCAGGCTGCGGCAGCCCGGGCCGTCGCCACCTCGGTCTCGCTGAACGACGTGAAGCAGAAGCTCCTCGAAACCGCCAGGCGCCTGGAGGCCCTGGCGGAGGAAGAGGAGCGCAAGGCCCAAAATTCGGCCCAGGGCCGTCAGCCCCGAGCTTGAGTCCGACGGCCCTCTCACGGAGCCGGCGACATGCGACGGCCGGTGCGGGGGATGACCCGGAAAGCGCTCGATGCGCTCCCCATGCCGGGGTGAGTTGCGCGTCCCGACGGAAGGGCTCCGGCCAAGGAGAGATCAGGCCAAGGAGAGATTAGGCCAAGAAAAAACCGCCCCCGTGAGGAGGCGGTTTTCTCGTTCGGTCGTCGGGGAGGAAGAGCCCTCCCCGAGCCGATGGGCCCTTAGCGCCGATCAGCGGTACTGCACGCGGATGACGTTGCGGCGGTCCCGGATCGAGCCCGTGGCCACCACGTCGCGCCGGACGTTGGTCCGCACGAAGCGGCGCGGCTGGTCCTGGCGGTAGACGATGCGGGTTCTCACCCGCGGCTGCTCGTAGAACGCCCGGTTCACCACGCGGGGCTGCCGATAGACGACCGGAGCCTGCTGGTAGACCACACGGCTGCGATAGACCGGAGCCTGCCGGTAGACCACCCGGCTGCGGTACACCGGAGCGGGCTGGTAATACGGCTCGTCCACGGGAGCGGCGTAGCTGCGATAGGGGCTGGCGTAACCGTAGCCATAGGCCGGAGCGGCGGTTCGGTAGCCGTAGGCCGGGTAGCCATAGGCGGGATAGGCGGTCCGGTAGCCGTAAGCCGGATACCCATAGGCCGGGGTCGCGGCGCTGGCGATCAGTCCGCCGATGAGCGCGCCGCCGATGAGGCCGGCCGCAACCGCGCCGCCGTTGCCGTGGTAGCGGTGGTGAAAGCCCGTGCCCACATACACCGTCTGGGCCTGAGCCGAGCCGATGCTTGCCGCCAGAAGCGCAGCGCCGGCCAGGAAGGTAAGCTTTTTCATAGTCGACCTCTTACAAAGTGACGATCGCCCTCTAGGGAAGATAATTCCGGAGAACCGCGATAGTTTCCAAGCTCAGCTTGGATTTTAAGGTGTAGGCCGCCTGGCCGAACCATGGTTTTTCAGGGTCGGCGCAGCTTATATCTCGCGATCATCAAGGGCCTTTGGTTTGTTTTGTTTTGAAACTCTTGCCGCCTGCAAGTCTCGGGCGGCGAGCGTGACCGTTGGCAGCAGGGCATTACTCGCGCTTTATTGCCGATCTGACGAAAGCTGCTGCGCCGGGGCGACGCCACGCTCTCGCCCAGACATTCAACCGAACGGTTGACTCTCGCCCCGGGCGTCGGCATATTCAACCACATGGTTGAACAACAGATCTCTCAGCTCGATTCGGTCTTTCACGCCCTGGGGGACGCCACGCGCCGCCGGATGCTGCGCGAGCTGGCTGGCGGCGATCGGACGGTGGGCCAGCTGGCCGAGCCCTTCGCGATCTCGCTGGCGGCCGCCTCGAAGCACATCAAGGCGCTGGAGAGCGCCGGGCTGATCCGCCGCCAGGTGCGGGGCAGAACCCACCTGTGCCGCCTCGACCCCGGCCCCCTCGCCACCGCCTTCCAGTGGCTGGGCTTCTACGAACGCTTCTGGACCGAACGTCTGGACGTGCTGGAACGCCTCCTGCGCGAGGAGGACGCCCGAAAAACCCCCGACCCCAAAGGAGACGACCGATGACCGATCTAGCCGCCCCGGACGCCTATGGCGTGCTGACCGAGCCCGCCACCCTAAAGATCCAGCGCCTCCTGCCGGGTCCCTTAGAGCGGGTCTGGGCCTATCTCACCCGGAGCGACCTGCGCCGCCAGTGGCTGGCGGCGGGCGAGATGGAGATGACGGTGGGCGCGCCCGTGGAGCTGGTATGGCGCAACGACGAGCTGAGCGACCCGCCCGGCCTGCGTCCGCCCGGCTTCCCCGAGGAGCACCGGCTGCAGAGCCGGATCACCGAACTCGATCCGCCCCGCAGGCTCGCCATCGCCTGGGGCAACACCGGCGGCGTCACCTTCGAGCTGGAGCCAAGGGGCGACAGGGTGCTGCTCACCGTGATCCATCGCCGCCTGCCCGACCGCGCGACCCTGCTGAACGTGAGCGCCGGCTGGCACATGCATTTGGACATCCTGGCGGCCCTCGCGGAGGGCCGCGGGCCGGAGCCGTTCTGGGAGGGATGGACTCGACTCAAAGGGGAATATGACGGACGGCTCCCGGCCTGACGGCCGCCTCAAGGCAGGCTCCGTCCGGTTGGAGCGGACGGAGCCCCTCGGCCCCCGGGCGGGCGGGCCCGAAGCCTTGCGCCGACCGGCGTTCCCGGGCGGCGTCCAGGCCGCGGAACCCTTATGGTCGGCGTGCGGTTTCCGGTTGAACGAAACCGGAGCCGGTCATGCCGCCATCAGCCCGACACTTTGCCCCCGACGTGGAGGAATTCGTGCGGGAGCGGCACCGGGACCTGTCGCGCCGCCGCCGGCGGCGCGCCGGCGCATTCTCCCCCTGGGCTGCGCTCGCCGTCGCGGGCGGGGCGGTGGCCCTGTCGGCCCTTGTGGGACGGCGCTACAGCCCGGACCGCAGCCATCCCGGGATCGACCGCTGGTATCATGATCTCGACAAGCCGGGCTTCACGCCTCCGGACCCGGTTTTCGCGGCGGTATGGCCCGTGCTGGAGGCCCTGCTGGCCGCGGGCGGCTACCGGCTCCTGCGCGCCCCGAACACGCCGGAGCGCAACGTGGCGCTCGCCCTGTGGCTCGTCAACGTCGCCATGATCGGCGGCTGGACCAAGGTGTTCTTCGGGGAGCGCAGCCTCACCGGCGGCGCGGTGGGCGCGGCCGCGATGATCGGCACGGGCGCGGCCTATGTGGAGCGGGCCTCCCGGGTGGACGGTCTCGCGGCGGCGGCGGGCGTGCCCTTCACCGCCTGGGTGGCCTTCGCCACGGTGCTGGGCGAGGAGATCCGGCGGCGCAATCCCTCCTGATCGGCGGGCGAAGACCCGATCAGTGAGCAAAGACCTGCGAGCGCGGGAAGATGGTGTTGCCCACCGCCGCCTGGGCGATGGCCGCCGCGATCTTGTCGCCGCCCTTGGCGGAGGGCTCGATGGGGTTGGCGTAGTCGTCGGCCTCGTCGCAGATGAGGCGCAGGTCGATGAGGGGAAGCCTCCGGGAAAAGGCCTCCCGGGTGATCACGTCGTTGAACAGGGACAGGCCCGCCACCACGAGGCGCTGCTCCTGCGGATCGGGAAAGCGCGCGTCGTAGATGGTGCACAGGGCCACCGGCAGGCCCCGCGCCGCCACCGCCTCCACCATGCTGCGGTAGCCCACGGCGAAGCGCTCGCGCACCCCAGCGAGCTTGCCCGTGGCCTCGGCCACGGAGCGGGCCCCTTCCCGCAGGACCCCCATGTTCTGGAGGGCGTCGTTGCCGCCCACGCTCACCACCAGGTGGCTGGCGTCGGACGGAACCCGCTCGAGCTGGCGCAGGACGCCGGACGTGACCGCCCCGTCCACCGCGCAGAGGGTGGCCTTCCAGTCCCGGGGAAGCTTCGCCCGGAGCTGGGCCACCACGTCGGGCTCGCCCCGCCGCACGTAAGCCGCGTTGTCGAAGATGCTGTCGCCCAGCAGGACCACGTGGGTCATCACGCCCTCCCCATCAGGCGGTTGAGGGCGGGAACCAGGTGGCTGAAAAGGTAGGGCTTGGACACGAAGTCGCCCCCGTCCGGGATCGGGCCGGAGGATTCGTCCGAATGCCCGGACATCATCACCACGGCGAGTTCGGGCCAGCGCTCCCGCACCAGGGCGGCCAGCTCGAAGCCGTCGATCTTGCCCGGCACATGGGCGTCGGTCACGAGGCCCCGGATGTCGGAGCGCTTCTTCAGGAGGGCGAGCGCCGCATCCGAATCATCCACCACCTCCACGGAAAAGCCGTGCTCCCGGAGGTGGCGGGCGATGGGCTCCCGCTCGGAGGGCTCGTCCTCCACCAGAAGGATCATGGGTTTGCCGTGCTGCTCCGACGAGGCCATCTGCGCTCCTGATCGTGCCTGAACCATGGGCCTTTGCAGCGACAACTAGGGGCAATGTCCCTTGTTCCGGGCCGGGCCCGCCGGGCGGCTGCCCGGCGGCGCGGAACGCCACGTCGCGGGCGGACGTTGACCGGTGGGCCCGATGGCGGGCTTCGAGGAGAAGTTAAGATGCTGGCGAACTTCAAGGCATCGGTGCTGACGATGATCCTGATGGTGTGGAGCACCATGGTCGTCGCGCAGACCACCCCGGGCGGCGGAACCACGTCCCCGTCGGGAACCACCACCAGCGCCAATCCCGGCGGCGCGGCGGGCGAGGGCATGGACTGGATCTGGATCATCGTGGCCCTTGCGGTGGTGGCCGGGCTGCTCTTCTACTTCCTGGGCCGCCGGCGCAGCGGGACCCGGATCTAAAGCGCCCAGGCAGGCGCCGCCGGGGCGGCCCGCTCAACCCTGGTCCGGGGGCTGGAGGAAGGAACGGAAGTTCTCCAGCCAGGACCGGAGCCAGAGTTCGAAGGCGGTCTTGGCGGCCTGCTCCGTCGGGCCGTAGCCCCAGGCGTCCTCCTGCAGGGGGCTCGACCAGACCCAGAACCGGTTGCTGCCGTCATAGGCCACCTGCCCGACCTCGACCGGACCCACGAAGCCCAGGTGGCGGTCGAGCGGCACCCCGGCCACGCGATCCTGCTGCCATCGGATTCTGCTCATGCCCTGCGATCTAGGGCGGGCCCATAGGGGCGCAAGCGGCGCATCCCCGGCCGGGGGCGGCCGCGCCTCGCGACGGGAGACGCCCATGGAGGGCGGAAGCATCCCGCTCGCCATCGGGGCGATCACCGCGGTTCCGGTCCGGGTCCTCGGGGTCGGCATCGCGCTGCGGCGGCGCCCGGACGATCGGTAAACCACTTCATGCGATATCGCAGCCAAGAGGAGCAACCCCATGAACCTCCAGCTCTTTCACAAATGGCAATGCCCCTACTCCGCCCGTGTGCGCGACTTCGTGGACGAGCACCGGCTCGGCGACAGGATCGAGTATGTGGAGATCCAGGAGGCGGAGGGCGCCAGGGACAGGCTCGTCGGGATGACCGGCAAGACGCAGGTGCCCTGCCTGGTGGTCGACGGCGAGCCGATGCTGGAAAGCGGCGCCATCGTGGAATGGCTCCAGCAGAACCTGGTGAAGTCCTGACGGCTGCGCCCTGGGGCAAAGCGATCCGCGACCGGCCGCCAGGCGGCCGGCCCGGTCGGCGTCTTCTTGCGGCTCAGACCCGGTTGCGGCGGCTCGAGAAGTACCAGATCGCCGCGATCACCAGGATCGCCAGCAGGATCGCCCACCAGTAATCGGTGAGGCCTCCGGTCTGCCCGGTGGCGGCGGGTCCTCCGGTGGCGGGCGGCGAGCCCGGGGTGGTCTGCGCCCATGCGGACGACGCGGCGAGGATGATGAAACCGAGGAAGGCCGTAAGATGGCGCATGGATATGTCTCCTGTCGTCAGGGTCGGCGGGACCTTTCCCGTGAACGGCCAAGCCGGACCTCCGGGGGAACGCCCTCCCGGCAGGGGCTGTTCCCAGGGGGCGGGCGAATGGCCACGCTTATCCACAGGATTGCCCGCTTGGCGCAGGCCTCGCCCCATCCTCTATGCTCCGAACCTGGAGAATCGCATGGCAGCCCTCGGGTGGATCAGGCAGGCGGCGGACCGGGCGACCGGGCGTCAGGCGGAGATGAAGCTCGCCCTGCGGGTGACCATCGCCGGAACCCTGGCCTTCGCCGTCACCAGGGCCCTCGACCTTCCCCAGGGCTATTGGGCCGCCATCACGGC
>DATHAU010000729.1:0-1946 GCA_035296545.1 Microvirga sp. | reverse complement strand
CCCGGCGCGACCCGGCTGAAGCCCGGCTCGGCCACCCAGCCCTTCTTCGGCGTCAAGCCGCAGGTGGTGGATGCGGACGGCAAGGTGCTGGAGGGTCCTTGCGAGGGCAACCTCGTCATCGCCGATTCCTGGCCCGGCCAGATGCGCACGGTCTACGGCGACCATGAGCGCTTCGTGCAGACCTACTTTTCCACCTATCCGGGAAAGTATTTCACCGGCGACGGCTGCCGCCGCGACGCCGACGGCTACTACTGGATCACGGGCCGGGTGGACGACGTGATCAACGTGTCCGGCCACCGCATGGGCACGGCGGAGGTGGAATCGGCGCTGGTGGCCCATCCCAAGGTGTCGGAGGCCGCGGTGGTCGGCTATCCGCACGACATCAAGGGCCAGGGCATCTACGCCTATGTGACCCTGATGGCGGGCGAGGAGGCCACGGAGGACCTGCGCAAGGAGCTCGTGGCCTGGGTGCGCAAGGAGATCGGCCCCATCGCGTCCCCGGACCTGATCCAGTTCGCCCCCGGCCTGCCCAAGACCCGCTCGGGCAAGATCATGCGCCGCATCCTGCGCAAGATCGCCGAGGACGAGTTCGGCTCGCTGGGCGACACCTCGACCCTCGCCGATCCCGCGGTGGTGGACGATCTCATCACCAACCGGCAGAACAAGCGCACGCAGGCGGCATAGCATTCCGCTGTCGCTTTGAGGCAGCGCGCTCCTCCCTCCCCCTTGCGGGGAGGGGGAAACCCGCGCTGCATCCGCCAAGCATCAGGACATCGGACGGCGCGCCATTCGCTCCAAAGATGTCGGCTCGTCCTCAAGAGTTCTTGAGCCGCTGGGCCGCTTGCGTAAGATGCAACTCTCTTCAGGAGATGCGCCATGTCGTTGAAACGGCTCTTCACCGAACATCCCGATTCCGTGGGCGAAACCTATGTGGAGCATATGAGGGTGGCCCTGAGCTTCGCCTTTCCCCTCCTGGCGGCCGGCGGCGCGGCGCTGGTTCACGCCTTCCTGCCCTTCCTGTTCCTGAGCACCGCCAGCGCCACGGTCAAGCGCCTCCATGCCCGCATGATCAACCGCCGCCCTCACCCCGTTTCGCCGGGCGAGCGCGACGGCATGATGGCCTGGGACCCGGTGATCTGACCCGGCCCGGCCGGGAACCTTGAGCATTCCTTTCGCGTCTCACCCTCAGGCCGTCTTGGCAGGAGGGTTCTTCCATCATGAGCGCGCGAGCCGCCTTCGCCTTTGTCCTTGCCGTCGGGATGTCGGGCGCCGCAGCAGCCCGCGAGGTGGTGCCGTTCCAGGACGGCGTCTCGCCGGGAACCATCGTCATCAGGACCGGGGAGCGGCGGCTCTACTATGTGCGCGGCGACGGCACCGCCCTGCGCTACCGGGTGGCGGTGGGCAGGCCCGGCAAGCAATGGTTCGGGGAGGCGCGCATCGACGGCAAATACGTGCGCCCCGCCTGGTCGCCCCCCGCGGAGGTGAGGCGCGACAACCCGCGCCTGCCCGACGTGATCCCCGGCGGGTCGCCGGGCAACCCCATGGGCGCGCGGGCGCTCACCCTCGACCTGGACGAATACGCCATCCACGGCACCAACCGCCCCGCCTCCATCGGCACCTTCGCGTCCTACGGCTGCATCCGCATGCTCAACGAGGACATCGTCGATCTCTACGAGCAGGTGCATGTGGGGACCCGGGTGGTGGTGACGCCCTAAAGCATTGGCTTCCCCTTCTACCAGTACAGGTCCGCCCGCGTCGGCGGCACACCGGAGGGACCCCGGGTGCGCCGGGAGGCGAGCGTCTGGTTGACGCCGATCACCCCGCGCTCGAAGCCCAGGGACACGCCCGCGAGATAGAGGAGCCAGGCGCGGGTGGTCTCGGGGCCGACCTCGGCCTCGGCCTCCGCCCGACGGGCGTTCAGGTTCTCCCACCACAGGCGGGTGGTG
>DATHAU010000728.1:0-4681 GCA_035296545.1 Microvirga sp. | reverse complement strand
ATCATCCTTCGAGACGCCGCTGACGCGGCTCCTCAGGATGAGGTCTGCGAGACGCCTGCTATCGCAGGCTCCTCAGGACGAGGGCTTGTGGAGAATCCTGCTGGAACTCCAGGGGCGGCAGGCCGTGGCCTGCCGCCCCCTTTGTCGAGGGCCTACTTCTGGAACGGCTTGTAGTAGGTGGCAATGCCCTTGTTGATCTCGGCCGCGGCCTGCTCGGGAGTCTGCTGTCCCGCGAGCATCTTCTGCACGTTGGACTGGAGCAGCACCGACCCGCTCGGCTCCTGATAGCGGAAGCGCACCAGCATCAGGTAGGACATGGAGTTCTCGGCGAGCTTCGCCACGTCCTGGGTGATGGGGTCCTCGATCTTGATGCCCTTGATCGGCGACAGGTTCTTCAAGCCGTTGGTGAAGGCCGTGCCGTATTCCGGGGTGGCGAGGTAGCGCACGAATTTGAGCGCCGCGTCCTTCTTGTCGGTCTTGGCGTTCACCGCATAGCCGCCGTCGTAATAGGTGGCGACCAGGGCCTGGTCGCCCGCCTTCATGACCGGCGCGGGAAACACCCCGAGATCCAGCGAGGGGTTCTGGTTCTTGAAGTTCGCCACCTCGTAGGACCCGCCCGCGAACATGGCGCCGCGGCCCGCCACGAAGAGCTGCTGCGAGGACGGATAATCCACGCCGATGAAGTTGGGGGCGAAATACTGGCTGATGTCCTTCAGCTTCGTGAGCGCATTGACGAAGCGCGGATCGGTGAAGTTCGCCTTGCCGGAGACGATGTCCTCCTCGAATTGCTTGCCCAGCATGGAGGACAAAAGCCCGCCCACGATGGTCTCGTTCTGCCAGGCGGTGGCCGTGCCGTTGGTGAAGGGGTTGATGTTCTTGGCCTTCAGGGCCTGGGCCAGGGCCATCATCTCGTCCCAGGTCTTGGGCGGGTTCACGCCCGCGTCCCGGAAGAGCTTCTTGTTGTAGACCACGAGCTGCGCCTGCATGGCGAAGGGCACCGCATAGACCTTGCCGTCGGCGCGCAGGGTCTCGGCCGCGAGCGCCGCATCGGGGAAGTTGGCAAGCTCCGGCACCGTCTGCTTGTCGAGGGCGAGCAGGTAGCCCGGCGTGGCGATGGTTTCCAGGTTGCCGTAGGCGCGCACCTGGATCACGTCCGGGCCGCGGCCGGCGGCGAGCGCCGTGGACAGGATGGTCTGGTAGTTCTCGGGCGCGTAGGTCTCGAACTTCACCGAGATCTCGGGCTCCTTCTCCTGGAACTTCTTGATCACGTCCTGGTAGAAGGCCCGGTCTTCCTGGCGCCAGCTCCAGAAGGTCAGCTCGGTCTTGGCCATGGCGGCCCCGGCCGAAAGCAGGTAGCCGCCCACGGCGGCGCCCATCAGCATGCGTCTCGTCAGTGTCATCGTGAGCTCCCTCATCGTTGTGGTTCTTTCCTCCCGCCGAGGGGCATTCGCCTTGAGCGACGCCCTCCGGAATTTCATTCAGCCGCACGGCTCCGCCGCGATCACCAGAACGCTCGCGTCGTCATGGGTTTTAACACGGGGATGGGCCGCCGCCATGGGGTCGTTGCGCTCCAGGGAGCGCAGTTCCCGCATCAGGCTCTCGCCCCGCCCCGCCGCCAGCGCCGCATGGAGGGCGTCGTCGGAATAGGCCCCGAACACGTCCACGAGCCGCATGAAGCCGTCGGTGGCGAGCACGACCGGCTCGCCCGGCCCGACCCGGGCCTCGAACCGAAGCTCCTGCCCGGCCCAGGGGCGGCGCGGGCTCACCACCCAATATCCCTCGGGCCGGTTGAAGCTGGCGCGGTTCTCCAGGATCTGACGCCGCACCGCCTCCGGGACCCGGCCGGGTTCATGCCCCTGGCCTCCAAGGGCCGCCAGGGTCTTGCGCTCGAAGGGCTTGGCGCGCTCGTCGGTCCAGCGCACGACCCCGGCGGCGGAGGGCACCAGGGCGACCACGTCCCCCAGAAACCGGCCTTCGAGGAGAAATGCCCCGTCCCCCGTCCTTCGCGCCCCGACCAGCCCGAGGCAGGCCCCGGGGGCATGATCCTCGTGGCGCTCGGCCAGATGCGCCGTCGCTTCGTCGTAATCGCCCCTGACCCTGGCCTCCAGATCGCCCAGGACCTCGTCCAAGCTCGAGGCCGTCGGGAGCAGGGCCCGGAGCCCTTCGTCGATCCGGCCGGCGAGCCAGGCCGCGTCGCTCGCCCCTTCGGTCATCCGTTCGCCGGACATGCCCGCGGCGCCGTCGATCACCCAGGCGTAGCGGCCGTGCAGGCCCAGCCCGTCCTCGTTGATGCCGGAGCCGGGGGTGGACTGCCTGTACAGGGGCCGGAAAAGCGGTTCGAGGGCAGGAGAGTTCATGCCCTCACTGGTCCCATATTGGTCGCCTTCTGTCCATACTGGTCTTGTGGGACCTTCATGCCTCTTCGGAGGCGGTCAGAGGGGCAGCCCGGTATAGTTCTCGGCGAGCGACCGGGAGGCCGCCTCGGAGCCGACCAGATAGTCGAACTCCGCCCGCTGCATCCGCCGCCCGAACCCGTCCGTGTCCGGGAAGGTGTGGAGGATCGAGGTCATCCACCAGGAGAACCGCTCCGCCTTCCACACCCGCGCCAGCGCCCGGGCGGAGTAATGATCGATCCCGGCGGGGGATTTTTCCGCATAGACCTCGACCAGCGCCTCGGCCAGCCGTCCCACGTCGCCAGCCGCGAGGTTCAGCCCCTTGGCGCCCGTGGGCGGGACGATGTGGGCGGCGTCGCCCGCCAGGAACAGGCGGCCGAACCGGAGGGGCTCGGCCACGAAGCTGCGCAGGGGGGCGATGGACTTCTCGATGGAGGGGCCGGTGACCAGCCTGTCGGCCGTTTCCCGGTCCACCCGCCGGCGCAGCTCGTCCCAGAAGCGGTCGTCGGACCACGCCTCCGCCGTCTCGTCCAAGGGCACCTGCACATAGTAGCGGCTGCGGGTCGGGGAGCGCATGGAGCAGAGCGCGAAGCCCCGTTCATGATGGGCGTAGATCAGCTCGTCCGCCACGGGCGGCCGGTCCACCAGGATTCCGAGCCAGCCGAAGGGATAGACCCGCTCGAAGGTCTTGAGCGCTCCCCCGGGGACGCTGGCGCGGGCGACCCCGTGATAGCCGTCGCATCCGGCGATGAAGTCGCAGGCGATCTCGTGCTCCACTCCGTCCTTGACGTAGCGCACCCGCGGCCTGTCGCCATCGAAGTCGTGGAGCGAGACGGTCTCGGCCTCGTAGATCGTCTGCGCCCCCGAGGCGTCCCGGGCCTGCATGAGATCGCGGGTGACCTCCGTCTGCCCATAGACCGTGACCGTCCGGCCGGACAGGGCGCGGAAATCGAAGCGGTGCCTGTCGCCGTCGAAGCAGAACTCGACCCCGTCATGGACGAGCCCCTCCCGGCGCATCCTCTCGCCCACCCCGGCCTTCTCCAGGAGCTCGACGGTGCCCTGTTCCAGCACCCCGGCGCGGATGCGGCCGAGCACGTAATCCCGGCTGCGCCGCTCCAGGATGACGGTGTCGATGCCCTGGTTGTCGAGGAGGCGTCCGAGCAGGAGCCCGGCCGGGCCCGCGCCGATGATCACGACCTTGGTGCGCATTCCTGGCCTCCTTCCAACGGTTGTTGCGTGAGGCCCCGATGCAGCGAACCGCCGGCGCGTCGCCGCGTTCTCCCGATGAGGAGAGGCCCGATGCCCGACACAGACCGCAAGAACCCCGGCGACGAGGATGCCCCGGGCACGAAGCAGACCGGGGAGAACATCTGCCCCACCTGCCATGGGTCCGGCAGCCTGGACCGGAAGGCCTGTCCCGATTGCGGCGGCAGCGGCATGACGATTGCCATCATCGGCGACGCCTGACTCACGGGGCTTTTGCCGGAGCAAAGCTCACGCCGCCTGAGAGCGCCAGAGCCTTGCTCAATCCCGCGGCCGTCGTGACCGCCATCCTGGGCAGGACGAGCCATTCCAGGGTCCAGGCCGCCCCGGACCTCTCGTTCTCGTGCACCAGCGCCTGATGCAGGGTGCCGAGCAGCCCCGCATTGAAGCGGGCGAGCGCCACGAGCACCTCCGCGCCGACGGGGTTGGACTTGTGGGCCATGGCCGACGAGCCGCCGCCCGCGGCAAGGCGCACCTCGCCCACCTCGTTCTGGGCCATGAGAGCGATGTCCTGCCCGAACTTGCCCAGGGTTCCGGAGAGAAGCGAGAGAAAGGCCGCAAGCTCGCCGATCCTGTCCCGCTGCGAATGCCATGGGGGCGCAGGGCAGAGGCCGAGGATCCCGGCCATGGCCGCGGCCACCGCATCGCCCCGGCCCTTCAGCTCGGCGCGGGTGCCGATGGGGCCGCCGAGCTGGACCGCCAGGAGGCGCGGCGCGAGATCGCGCAGGCCTTGCCGCTGCCGCTCCAGGGGCTGGACCCAGGTGTCGATCTTGTCGGCGGCCGTGAAGGGCAGCGCCTGCTGCATCCGCGTATGCGCCATCAGGGTCGCCGCGCCCTCCCGCGCCTGCAAGGCGCGAAGGGAGGCGATGAGGGCGTCGAGGCGGCGCTCCACGATGGCGAGCACGTCCTTCAGTCGCAGGACCAGGGCGGTGTCGATGATGTCCTGGCTGGTCGCGCCCACGTGAACGGACCTGCTGTGAGGCTCGCCGGTTGCGGCGCGGAGCTGCTTCACCAGTTCGGGAACG
>DATHAU010000727.1:0-3412 GCA_035296545.1 Microvirga sp. | reverse complement strand
GAGGGAGGCCGAGGAGGCCTGGTGCCCGCCGATCTTCATCCCGTCCCCGTTGGGGCGCAGGTGGTTGGCGTTGTGGATGGTCCAGGTGGAGAGCCAGAGCACCTTGCGCTCGAGTTCCTTCAACACCTCAAGCTGCCGCGCATCGGCCATGTGATTCCTCCCAGGTGACGTGCTGATTGTAGCTTGAAGCTTCAGGGAAGCGAGGCCAAAGCCTGTCGTGCCAAAAGCCGGCGCCCCGGAAGCAAGGGTGCCGCCGGCACCGGACAGGAAAAACAAAAAACCGCCCGAAGGCGGTTTTTGCAGATCCATCCGTAAACGTCTGGAAATTGGAGCGGGCGAAGGGATTCGAACCCTCGACCCCAACCTTGGCAAGGTTGTGCTCTACCCCTGAGCTACACCCGCGCTCCGCGATGCCGAGGCACCGTTGCGAGGCCGCTGATTTGCCCCAAAACGAGGCCCTTGGCAAGGGGTTTTTTGGCAAGGGTTTTTTGGCGGCGGGTTTCGCCGATCTTTCGACGGAGCGCTTGAGCGGGCCTCGCAGGGCGGCTAGAAGCCGGGATCACCCTGGAGACCTCAGACCTTGGCCCATCTCTCCCCGCAGGAGTTCCTGAACCGCCTAGCCGAGCTTGGCATTAAGGCCGAGACCGTCGAGCACGAGCCCGTCTTCACCGTGGCCGAATCGCAGCCGGTCAAGGCGCGGATTCCGGGCGCCCACTCGAAGAACCTGTTCGTGAAGGACAAGAAGGGACGCCTGTTCCTGATCACCGCCAGGGACGAGACCCCCATCGACCTGAAGCGGGTGCACGAGGCCATCGGGGCCTCGGGCCGGGTCTCCTTCGGGTCGGCCGAGCAGCTGCGCGCGGCGCTGGGCGTCGAGCCGGGCTCCGTCACGCCCTTTGCGGCGGTCAACGATCCCGAGGGCCAGGTGACGGTGATCCTGGACGCCAACCTCATGGAGCACGAGCGGGTGAATTTTCATCCCCTGGTCAATTCCATGACCACCGGCGTGCACCGGGACGACCTGGTCAGGTTCCTGCGCGCCACCGGGCACGAGCCGCGGATTTTGCGCCTGCCCGAGCCGTCGCCGCAATTGCCGGACAGGGCTCAAGCTCCCATGTAGGGAGTGGTTCTTCTCACGATACGATTTTGCGAGGATCGCATGCTTGCCGACAACCCCACCCCCGGACTGCCCTCCGACGGCCTCGTGAAGGACACCACCACGGCCACGTTCCGCCAGGACGTGCTGGCGGAATCCATGCAGCAGCCCGTGCTGGTGGATTTCTGGGCCCCCTGGTGCGGCCCCTGCAAGCAGCTCACCCCCGTGCTGGAGAAGGTGGTGCGCGCGGCGGGCGGCAAGGTGAAGCTCGTGAAGATGAACATCGACGAGCATCCGCAGATCGCCGGCCAGCTCGGGGTGCAGTCGATCCCGGCGGTGTTCGCCTTCCAGCGCGGCCAGCCCGTGGACGGGTTCATGGGCGCCCTGCCCGAGAGCCAGCTGAAGGGCTTCATCGAGCGCCTCGTGGGGCCCCTCGGCCCCGGCGCCGTGGAGGAGATGCTGGCGGAGGCCGACGAGCTCGCGCAAGCCGGCGACATGGCGGGGGCGGCCGAACTCTACGCCGCCGTGCTGTCCCAGGACCCGGAGAACGCCCCGGCCCTGGCGGCCCTGGTGAAGCTGCACGTGGAGCTGGGCGATCTCGACGGGGCCAAGCGCTTCCTCGCCATGGCGCCGGCCGCCAAGGCCAACGATCCCGCCATCGCCGGAGCCCGGGCCGCCATCGAGCTGGCCGAGCAGGCGGGCTCCCTGGGCGATGCGGCGGACCTCCAGCGCAGGGTGGAGGCCGATCCCCTCGACCATCAGGCGCGCTTCGATCTGGCGGTTGCCCTCAACGCCCGGGGGCGGCGCGAAGAAGCCGTCAACCACCTCCTTGAAATCGTCCGCCGCGACCGCAATTGGAACGAGGACGGCGCACGCAAGCAGCTCGTTCAGTTCTTCGAGGCCTGGGGTCCCATGGACGAAATGACCCTCGCGGGACGGCGCAAGCTTTCCTCGATTCTGTTTGCCTGACGCCCATCCGTCGTTGGGGAGATCGGCATGGGTATGAACGCGGTATACCGGGGGCCGGAGGACTGCCCGTCGGTGGTCCCCGTCTTCCCCCTGCCCGGCGCCCTGCTCCTGCCCCGCGGCCAGATGCCGCTCAACATCTTCGAGCCGCGCTATCTCGCCATGGTGGACGAGGCCTTCAGGCAGGACCGCATCATCGGCATGATCCAGCCGGATGCGGAAAGCCTGTCGGCCGGGCCGATCCCCAAGCTCTATCACGTGGGCTGCGCCGGCCGGGTCACCCAATGGGCCGAGACCGGCGACGGCCGCTATCTCATCACCCTCGTGGGGATCGCCCGCTTCCGGGTCCAGGAGGAGCTGCCCCAGACGGCGCTCTACCGCCAGTGCCGGGTGACCTTCGAGCCCTTCGCGGCCGATTTCACCGCCCGCGCCGGCGAGGCCCAGGTGGACCGGGCCGGGGTGGTGAAGGCCCTGCGCGATTTCGTCGATTCGGCTCAGGTGAAGGTGGATTGGCGCGGCATCGAGGAGGCTCCCAACGAGGCCCTGGTCAACGCCCTGTGCATGATGAGCCCCTTCGGCGTGCGCGAGAAGCAGGCCCTCCTCGAAGCCCCGGACCTCAAGACCCGGGCGGAGGTGCTGATCGCGCTGACCCAGATCGAACTCGCCCGCGGCAGCGCCGGCAGCGACTCGACCCTGCAATAGGACCGACCGATGACCTCAGACACCCCCCAGCCCGAGGCTCCCCAGCCGGTGGAGGCGACCCGCATCGACCCCAAGCTCCTGGAGCTTCTGGTCTGCCCGCTGTCCAAGGAAAGCCTGGATTACGACGCCGCCCGGCAGGAGCTGATCAGCCGCCGGGCCAAGCTCGCCTACCCCATCCGCGACGGCATCCCCATCATGCTGCCGGAAGAGGCCCGCCCCCTGACGGACTAGGCGCTCCCTTCCCTCCCCCTTGCGGGGAGGGATCGAGGGTGGGGGTCGCAGGGTCAAAGCTGTGCCTACCGAGAGAGAAGCTCGCAGGCCGCTACAGCGCCTCACCCTCAACCTCTCTCACCCGGCCGCACCACCCCCACCCCTTACCCCTCCCCGCAAGGGGAGGGGAAATGGCGCCGCCTTTCCCGGCATGTCGAGAGCGTCAGCCCCTCTCCGCGATCGCGTCCGCCAGGGCCACGATCCGGCGCGCCATCTCCCCGTGAAGGCGCTCGACCATGCGGCCGTCCAGGCTGATGGCGCCCTTGGCCCTGTTCTCCGGCTGCTCGAAGGCCGCCAGGATGGCGCGGGCGTTCTCCACCTCCTGCGCGGACGGCGCGAAGATGTGGTTCGCCGCCGCGATCTGGTCCGGATGGATCA
>DATHAU010000726.1:0-9091 GCA_035296545.1 Microvirga sp. | reverse complement strand
GGTCGAGCCGCTTCAGCACGTTCTCGGCGCTCGTGAGCATGCGCTCGTGCTCGTCGGTTGAGGTTTCCGGCGTGGTGATCGAGACGAGTTCGCATTTCACGAACTGGTGCTGGCGGATGATGCCGCGGGTGTCGCGCCCGGCCGAGCCGGCCTCGGCGCGGAAGCTCGGGGTGAGCGCGGTGAAACGCAGCGGAAGCTCCTCCTCGGACAGGATCTGCTCGCGCACCAGATTGGTGAGCGACACCTCCGCGGTAGGGATGAGCCCGTAGCGGGACGCCTTGATGGTCTGCAGCAATCCCTCCGGAGCCGCGCCCGCGAGGGCGGACGAAACCAGCTCCTGGAGGGCCGAGCCGGGGAAGGCCCAGAACTGGTCGTCCTCGAACTTCGGCAGCTGCGCGGTGCCGAACATGGCGTCGTCCCGCACCAGCAGAGGCGGGTTCACCTCCGTGTAGCCGTGCTCACTGGTGTGCAGGTCGATCATGAACTGACCGATTGCCCGCTCGAGCCGCGCAAGCTGTCCTTTCAGAACCACGAACCGCGAGCCGGACATCCTTGCCGCCGTCTCGAAATCCATGAGGCCCAACGCCTCACCGATCTCGAAATGCTGCCTCGAGCTGTTGAGCGTCCTCGGGTGGCCGAGGCGGTGGCGTTCCACGTTGCCGTGCTCGTCCGCCCCGACCGGCACATCGTCCTTGGGGATGTTGGGAACGGCGGCCAGCGCGTCGAACAGCGCCCGGTCGGCGGCGCGCTCCGCCTCTTCCAGCTCCGGCATCGCCTCTTTGAGCCGGGCGACCTCGGCCATCAGCTCCTGCGCTCTCGCCTCGTCCTTCTTGGCCTTCGCCTGGCCGATCTCCTTGGACAGGGCGTTGCGGCGCTCCATGGCGGCCTGAAGGGCGGAGACGGCGGCTTTCCGCCCGTCGTCGAGGGCGATCAGGCGCCCGGACAGGGGTTCCATGCCCCGGTTCCTGAGGCCCTTGTCGAAAGCCGCGGGATTCTCGCGGATGGAACGGATGTCGTGCATGGGACCGGGGACCTGCTTCGGGGCGCGGCCCTGCCCTTTCGAGCAACTCCGCTCCTTCAAGAAACGCCGAGACTTGCGGCTTCGCGAGGGGCTCCTGCCCTACTCTTCCGCCGCGCGTGCGGCCTCGGCTTCCGCGCGCTTCCTCTCGACCATGCGGACGGAGAGGATGGACGCCTCGTAAAGAAGCAAGGTGGGGACCGCAAGGGCGAACTGGCTGATCACGTCCGGAGGGGTCAGGACCGCGGCGATCACGAACACCACGACGATGGCGTAGCGCCGCTTGTCCTTGAGGAACTGCGAGTCGATGATCCCGGCCCGGGCCAGCAGGGTCAGGATGACGGGAAGCTGGAAGCAGATGCCGAAGGCAAAGATCAGGGTCATGATCAGCGAGAGGTATTCGCTGACCTTGGGCAGGAACTCGATGCTGGGGGTCGAGTCGGTGGCGAGCTGCTGCATCCCCACCGAGAAGCGCATGAGCAGCGGCATGGCGACGAAGTACACGCAGGCCGCGCCAACGGCGAAAAGCACCGGGGTGGCCACGAGATAGGGCACGAAGGCCTGCCGCTCGTTCTTGTAGAGCCCCGGCGCCACGAACTTGTAGAGCTGCATGGCGATGATCGGAAAGGCCAGGAAGCCCGCCCCGAAAGCCGCCACCTGGATCTGCGTGAACAGGTATTCGAGGCCGTGGGTATAGACGAGGTGGGCCTTCTCGGGCGAGCCGACGGCGTAGACATAGGGCCACACCAGCGCATTGTAGATGTATCGCGCGCCCCCGAAGCAGACGAAGAACATCACCACGAAGGCGATCAACGCCCGGATCAGGCGCGTGCGCAACTCGGTGAGATGCTCGATCAGAGGCGCGCGCGAGGCCTCGACTTCATCCTGTTCAACGGCGGCGGTCATCCGACTTTCACGTCCGTCTTTTCCTCGGCCGCATGAGCCGCGGCGGCTTTCTCGATTTCGGCCTCGCGCCGCAGGGACTCGGCAATGGACTCGGCCGGGTCGATCACCGGGGGCACGGAGGGGATCGGAAGTTCCGCGACCGGTTCGGCGGGAGCCGGCAGATGAGCCTCGCCGCCGGTGGGCGGAAGGGCTTCGGGGGCTTCCGCGGAGGGCGTCTTGTCCTGGGCCGTCGCGGGAGCCTCGATGCTGTTCTTCAGCTCGTCCCGGATGGTCTGGATGGGGTTGAAGCCGGTGTTGAGGGACGACACGCTGTTGTTCATGCCCTGAAGCTGCTGCTTGACGTCGTCAAGCTCGGCCTCGCGGATGGCTTCCTGGAACTGTCCCTGAAACTCCGACGCCATGCGCCGAAGCTTTCCGGTCATCTGCCCCACGGTCCGCAGGGCCTTCGGCAGATCCTTGGGGCCGATGACGATCAGCGCGACGGCGCCGATCACCATCACCTCACCCCAGCTCATGTCCAACATGGCGTGGCCCTGACCCTGCCTTTACTGGCGAGCCATACCGGCTCGCACGCGAGCCGATGGGCTCGCAACCAAACTTAAAGCGACCAAACTCAACCGATCTTGTGATCCGTCGTCACGGTGGTGCTCGTGGGAGCGCCGGCCTGATGATCGATCGTCCGGACGGGCTCTACGGGCTGGACCGGCTGAACGGGCTTGACCGTAGTCGTGTCGTCTTCCGACATGCCCTTCTTGAAGGCCTTGATGCCCTTGGCGACATCGCCCATCATATCGGAGATCTTGCCGCGCCCGAACAACAGGACGACGATCAGACCGACGACGATCCAATGCCAAATGCTAGTGCCACCCATGGCGATCCTCCTGCGCCTGGAGCGGCGCGGCTCTGGAATTCAAACTCGCCGCCAACCTAGGCATCCGACGCGGCGAAAACAAGGACATCCTTTGGTCCAACCTCGATCCCCACGTCCTGCCCTTCCCTCACGCCGGCGGGATCGTGGATGCGGGCCTGGAGGGGGCGGTCGACGCCCTGAACGTCGATCAGGAGGAGATCGACCTCTCCCAGGAAACGGCGCGACACCACGCGGCCCGGCAGGCAGAAGCCCGCAGGCTTGAGCTTGAGCCCCTGGGGCCGCACGCACACGATGGCCGGCCCGTCGGCGAGGTGCGGCGCCGGGAAGACGCCCACCGGGCAGGTGACCTGCCGGTTGCGGACCACGCCTTCGATCTCGTTGAAATCGCAGAAGAAGCGGGCCGCGAAGAGGTTGGCCGGACGGCGGTAGATCTCCTCGGCCTGGCCCTCCTGGATGATGGCCCCGGAGCGCATCAGGACGATCCGGTCGGCGATCCGCATGGCCTCCTCCGGGTCGTGGGTCACCAGGATGGTGGTTGCCCCCGTCTCCCGCAGGATGGCGACGGTCTCGTCCCGGATGGCGTCGCGCATCCGCCGGTCCAGGTTGGAGAACGGCTCGTCCATGAGCAGCACCCCCGGACGCGGCGCGATGGAGCGCGCCAGGGCCACCCGCTGCTGCTCGCCTCCCGACAATGTGTGTGGATACTCGCCGGCGAGATGGTCGAGGCCCACCCGGGACAGGGCCCGGTGGGCGGCCACGTCCGCCTCCGAGGCCGAGAGATCCTTGAGGCCGAACATGACGTTCTGCAGGATCGTCATGTGCGGGAAGAGCGCATAATCCTGGAACATCAGCCCGATGCCCCGCCGCTCCGGCTCCACGAAGGCCCTGGGCCCGCTCACCTCCAGCCCGTCCATGAGCACCCGGCCGGACGTGGGGGCCTCGACCCCGGCGGCGATGCGCAGCAACGTGGTCTTGCCGCAGCCCGAATGGCCGAGAAGGCAGACGATCTCTCCGGGCTCGACGCTGAGCGACACGCCGTCGAGCGCCCGCTGGCTGCCATAGGCCTGAACGATGGCCTCGAAGGAGAGCTGCGCCGGGATCGATGCGCCCGCCGTCCCGCGCTGGCCCCAGCGGGGCAGCCGGAACCGGTCCCGGGCGGAGGCGGGCTTGGGGCTCATTCCTCGCCCGTTTCGGTCTGGTGCATGTCCAGGGGCTGGAGGAGATCGTCGTCCAGCGGGTCCTCGTCCGCCCGCAGGGCGTCGCTGTCGGAGGGCACCGGCACCGAGAGGTCGGGAGGCACCCGCCCCTCGATGAAGCCCGCGCCCTTCAGCTCCTCCAGGCCCGGCAGGTCCTGCACGGCGTCGAGGCCGAAATGCTCCAGGAAGGCCGGGGTGGTGCCGTAGGTCACCGGCCGGCCCGGAGCCTTCCGGCGGCCCCGGAGGCGGATCCAGCCGGTTTCGAGCAGGAGGTCGAGGGTGCCCTTCGAGGTGGCCACGCCGCGGATCTCCTCGATCTCCGCCCGGGTCACCGGCTGGTGATAGGCCACGATGGCCAGGGTCTCCATGGCGGCGCGGGAGAGCCTGCGCTGCTCGACCACGTCCCGGGCGAGCACGAAGGAGAGGTCGCTGGCGGTGCGGAAGGCCCATTTCCCGGCCACCCGCACCAGATTGACGCCGCGGGGGGCGTAGAGTTCGGCGAGGTCCCGCAGGATGGCCTCCACGTCGGCCCCTTCCGGCAGGCGCCCGGCCAGGGCCTCGGCGCTCAGGGGCTCGGCGGAGGCAAACAGCAGGGCCTCGGCGATCCGCATGGCCTCCCCGTGGTCCGGCAGGCGGCGGGCGTCCCGGCCGGTCCCGAATTCGGCGGTTTCGAGGGCGTCCTCCATGTCAGGCTCCTGCCCCGGCTGGGTCCGGAACGGGCTTGACCCACAGGGGCGCGAAAGCGGCGTCCTGGCGCAGGGTCAGCTTCCCTTCGCGCACCATCTCCAGGGTGGCCGACAGGGCCGAGGCCATCACGGTGGAGCGCATGGAAGGCTCGACCATGTACTCCACCAGGTAGGAATCGAGGGTCACCCAATCCCCCAGGTGACCCACGAGGCGCTCCAGGGCCTCGCGGGCGTCGATCAGGGACCAGACGCTGCGCTTGTGGAAGGAAACCCGGGCGTTGAGCTGGATCTGCCGCTGGCGGGCATAGGCCTTGAGCAGGTCGTACAGGCTCGCCTCGTAGCGGGCATCCCGGTTGATCACGATGGGCTCGGGCGCTCCCCGGGCGAACACGTCCCGGCCGAGCCAGGCCCGCTCCCCCATTCTCCTGGCGGCCTCGCGGATCGCCTCCAGGCGGCGCAGGCGCAGGGCAAGGGCCGTCGCCAGCTCGTCGGCGCTCGGCTCCTCGCCCTTGGGCGGCTCGGGGAGCAGGAGGCGCGACTTGAGGTAGGCGAGCCAGGCCGCCATCACCAGGTAATCCGCCGCCAGCTCCAGGCGCAGGCGCCGCGCCGCCTCGATGAACACGAGATACTGCTCGGCCAGGGCCAGGATCGAGATCCGGTGCAGGTCCACCTTCTGGCGGCGCGCCAGTTCGAGCAGGAGGTCGAGGGGACCCTCGAACCCGTCCACGTCGACGAGCAGAGCGGGCTCGCTCTCGGAGCGCTCGGCCGGCTCCACGTCGTCGAAGGGTAAGGGCTGCGCCATGGCTCGCGTTCAACTCACGGGATCGGGATGATTCATCGGCTCAGGCGATCATCGCAAGGGCGGCGTCGAGCCTGGCGCGGGCATCCAGGGGATCGAGCGGCTCCGGCTCGTGGCGGATGCGGGCGAGGGCGGCCTCGGCCCGGCGCAGGGATTCCCCGGACAAGGGGGGCGCGGCCTCGGCGACGCCCGTCATCTCGTCGATGCTGCCGTTGCAGTGGAGGGCCATGTCGCAGCCGGCCCAGAACGCGGCCTCCGTCCTGTCCCGGAAGGACCCGGAGAGGGCGTGCATGGACAGGTCGTCCGTCATGACGAGGCCGTCATAGGCGAGATGGCCGCGGATCACCTGATCCATGACGATGCGGGAGGTGGTGGCGGGCCGCTCGGGATCGAGCGCCGTGTAGACCACGTGGGCGGTCATGGCCAGCGGCATGTCCGTGAGCATCCGGAAGGGCGCGAAATCGTGCGCCTCCAGCTCCTCGCAGCTGGCGTCCACCACCGGTAGCGACAGGTGGCTGTCGGACCCGGCGCGCCCATGGCCCGGCATGTGCTTGACGACCGGCAGCACGCCCCCGGCCAGGAGCCCCTCGGCGGCGGCGCGTCCCAGCACCGCCACCCGCTCGGGCGTCCGGCCATAGGCGCGGTCGCCGATCACGTCGTGGGCGCCCGGAGAGGGCACGTCGAGGACCGGCAGGCAATCCACCGTGACGCCCACGGAGCGCAGGTCATGGGCGATCAACCGCGCTCCCAGGCGCGCCAGCTCCCGCTGGACCAGGGGGTCGTTGGCGTGGAGGCGGCCATAGGCGCTGCCGGAGGGGTATTTCGGCCAATGGGGCGGCCCCATGCGCTGGACCCGCCCGCCCTCCTGGTCGATGAGGATGGGCGCGTCCGCGCGCCCCACCGTCTCGCGTAAGGACTCGCAGAGCGCCCTCACCTGCCGAGGGCTGTCCACGTTGCGGCGGAACAGGATGAACCCCCAGGGAGCCGCCTCCCTGTAGAAGGCGGCCTCGTCCGAGGTGAGCTCATGGCCGGAGCAGCCGGCAATAAAGGCGCGGATGGTCATGTCCGCGCCTTACGTGCCCTGTCGGGCAGGGTCAAGGATTCTGATCCGAGGCGGGTCAGTTCTTGGCCACGAAGCACTGGCCGCCCTGTCCCTGCACCTTGGAGCAGAGGGAGGAGGCCTCTTCCTTGGCCAGGGGGCCGATCCGGACCCGGTAGATGGTGTTGCCGTTCACCTCGGCCTTGCGGATCATCGACGGCTTGCCGTTCAGGTCCGGATGCTTGCGCTGAAGCTGGGCCAGGGTGGCGCCGGCGGCGGTCTCGGAATTGGCCAGCCCGAGCTGCACCGCATAGCCGCCGGCCGCCCCTTCCGTCGCCGTCACGGGCGCAGGCGCCGTGGCGACCGGCTCGACCGAGGCGACCCGCTGCGGCGAAGAGCCGCTGGTGGGCGTCGAGGCCGCGGCTACGGGCTTCGCGGCCGCCGGGGTGGCCGATGCCGCGACCGGAGTGCTGGCTGCGGGCCTGGGCTGAACGGGAACCGGCTGAGCCGAGGCCACCTGGACCGGCGTCGAAGCCGAGGGAGTGGCCTGGGCCGGCGGCGCCGTCCGGGCTTCCGCCGGCAGGGTCATGGCCGGGAGCGGGATGGGACCCGGGCGGGCGCCGCCGGGCTCCGGCTGAGGCTGGATCAGGGTGCCGTCGGGGCGGATCGCGATGGTGCGGACCCGGCGCGGCTCGCCGAGGCTCAGGCCGCCTGACGGCTGCTGCGCCGGGGCGGGAGGCGGGGAAACGGTCGCGCCGGTGGCGTCGGCGGTCGCGCCGTTCATGCGCACCGCCTGCTTCACGTCCACGGGCTGTTCCTCCCGATTGACGATCTTGGACTCCTTGGCGTCCTTGGCCTGCGGGGTCTGGCTGGCGCGCTCGTAGATCTGCTTGTTCTGGTTCGGGATCTCGACGCCGCCGGGATTCTGCGGCTGCACCTTGGTGGGGGCGCTGGTCGCCATCACGAGGGGCGGCGCTCCGCTCTCGCCGGAACCGGACCCGCCGCCATAGACGTAGGCGGCAGCGCCGCCGAGAAGGCCTGCGGCGACGATCGCGCTCACGGCCGCCAAGCCCTTGCGGGAGCGCCTCTTTTCGGCGACCGGGTAGGTCTGGGGCTCGGACTGGCCATAAGAGGAGGCCTGCTGGGCCTCGGCCTCGTCGTAGTATTCCTGAGCGTAGCCGCCGTTGTCGTCATAGGCTGCCTCGCCCTGCGGGGAGGTAGAAGGGTAGGAATGACCCTGCGCGGCGCCTCGCGGATCGACGACGCGATCGTAGCCGGGATCGGCATAGCCGCCCTGCTGCCCTCGCGGCTGCGCCTGGCGCCCGGCAGGCGCTCCGGCCTCGCGCCTTGCGAAGAGGTCGTCGGCCGCGGACGATTGCTGGCGCGGACGGGCGGCGCCGTCATGGGCCAGAAGGGATTGGAACGGGTCGTCCTGCCCCACGATCCGGGCCAGCTCCGCCAGCGGATCGTTCCGCGACGCAGGGGCCGCCGGGGCCGGGGCAGTTCGTGTCTGGGCGAGTTGCCGCTCGATCTCGTTGAAATCGACGGCAAAACGGGGCTTCAGTGATTCGCTCATGCGCCGGACCTCCAGTTACGCGACAGGAGCACCACGGCTCCGCCGGCACGACGTAACGACACTTACCCCAAAAATGGACTGAAGTCCTTGATCCGCATCAAGAATTACTAGCGCATTTCGTCGGGTGCCGTGACGCCCAGGACTGCGAGACCGGATGCCAGCACGCCCTTCAGGGCATGCACAAGAGCAAGTCTCGCCTGTGTTGACTCTTTATCAGTTAGATTAACAAAGCGTAATTGCGGCAAGTCTTTGCCTCTATTCCATAGACTATGGAAGGAACTTGCCAAGTCGTAGAGGTAAAACGCCACCCGGTGAGGCTCATGGGCCTCGGCGGCGGCCTCGATCACCCGGGGGAACTGCGCGATGCGATGGATCAGGTCCATCTCGGCCTCGTCCTTCAGCACGGAGAGATCCGCCTGACCAAGCTGCCGCGCCGAGAAATCCGCCCCCGGAAACGCCTCCCCCGCCTGCCGGAACACGGAGGCGCAGCGGGCATGGGCGTATTGCACGTAGAAGACCGGGTTGTCCTTGGACTGCTCCACCACCTTGGCGAGGTCGAAATCCAGGGGGGCGTCGTTCTTGCGGAAGATCATCATGAAGCGGACCGCGTCCCGGCCCACCTCGTCCACAACCTCCCGCAGCGTCACAAAGTCGCCGGCGCGCTTGGACATCTTCACCGGCTCGCCGCCGCGGAGAAGCTTGACGAGCTGGCAGAGCTTCACGTCCAGGTCGCCCCTGCCGCCGGTCACGGCCTTCACGGCCGCCTGCATCCGCTTGACGTAACCGCCGTGGTCGGCCCCCCACACGTCGATCATGGCCGGGAAGCCGCGCTCGAACTTGGAGCGGTGATAGGCGATGTCGGAGGCGAAATAGGTATAGGAGCCGTCCGACTTCAGGAGCGGCCGGTCCACCTCGTCCCCGAAGGCGGTGGCGCGGAACAGGAGCTGCTCCCGGTCCTCCCAGTCCTCGTCCTTCTGGCCCTTGGGAGGCGGCAGGCGGC
>DATHAU010000725.1:0-6555 GCA_035296545.1 Microvirga sp. | reverse complement strand
GCGATGCCGCGCACGAGGGACCAGTCGGCGGAGCGCTTGTCGAGAAGCAGGTGGGTGCCCCCGAGGCCCACCGTGGCCTGGAGCATCTCCTCCGTGGCGTAGCCGAAGGTGGAATTCCCGAGGGTCACGCCGAAGCCGATGTAGAGCGGCCGGTTGGGGCCCGGGGTCGTCGGGGTCACGGGGCTGACCTCCCCGAGGCGGGTGCAGGCGCGAACGTCGGTTTGCGAATCGACGATGTGGACCAGCTCCGTCGGTTCGGGCCGGTAGGCGCAGGCCGACGCAGCCAGAGCGATGAGGGAAGCAAGGAGAGCGCGTTGCATGAAGGCCATCCGCCACAAATCAAACGTTTGGACAAGCTTAGAGCATGACAACGCCCCCGGGAGAAGCCTGACCGTGCCCCGTTTGCTGAAAACCGGCCCTAGTTGCCCGGAAGCAACGGCGGAGCCGCCGCCTCCGTGGGCCCGAAGATCTCCTCGAAGGCCCCGCGCATCACGGCGTCCACCTCCGGCATGGTCACGGGAATGCCGAGATCCACCAGGCTCGTGACCCCGTGCCGGGTGACGCCGCAGGGGACGATCCCGGAAAAATGCGACAGGTCCGGCTCCACGTTCAGGCTGATGCCGTGAAAGCTGACCCAGCGGCGGACCCGGATGCCGATGGCGGCGATCTTGTCCTCGGCCGCCTCGCCCTTGTCCGGCCGCCGGACCCAGACCCCGACCCGGTCCTCCCGCCGCTCGCCCCGGATGTTGAAGCCGTCGAGGGTCAGGATCAGCCAGGCCTCCAGGGCCGCCACGTAGCGGCGAAGGTCGGGATTGCGGCGCTTCAGGTCCAGCATCGCATAGGCCACCCGCTGGCCGGGCCCGTGATAGGTGTATTGTCCGCCCCGCCCCGTCCTGTGAACCGGGAAGCGGCCCGGCTCGATCAGGTCGGCATCCTGGGCGGAGGTGCCGGCCGTGTAGAGCGGCGGGTGCTCCACCAGCCAGACCAGCTCCCGCGCCCTGCCCTCGGCGACGGCCTCGGCGCGGGCCTCCATGGCGGCCACGGCCTCCTCGTAGCCGACCGGGCCCTCCGCAATCGCCCATTCGACGGGCGCGGAGCCATCCCTTGCCATGAACGGTTCAGCCAGGCTGTCGCGCAGGTTCGCCACCGGTCTCGCCTTCTGGGGCCCCAGGTCCATCCCGTCGCCCTTGGAAAAAGTCCCGCCTATATAGGCGCGCCGCGGGCCTATCGCCTACCCCGCAGCCGGCAGCCCAGCCATTCGTTCCGGTCGACCGCCCGGAGCCCGATGGAAGGGCTTGCAGCCGCCCAATCGATCTGCTAGAGCGGCGACCTCTTCAGGAAAACCGATCCTGAAACCGGCTTCGCGGTCATGGCGGAATTGGTAGACGCACTACCTTGAGGTGGTAGCGGGGAGACCCGTGGAGGTTCGAGTCCTCTTGACCGCACCAAATTCTCGGCGCTTGATGCGCTGACGACAAAAGGCCCCTTTCCGGGGCCTTTTTTGTTGGCCATATCTGCGCCATGCCGCAGGCCGCTCGAATCGTGTCTCAAGCGCCTGAACCGATCAAGCGGGAAAAGCCTCTAACCGATTCTCCAGTCAGGTCTTCCAGGCGCATTGCGCAGGCGCGTGCACGCACCTAAAAGCCCGACACCACCCTCCGAGGACAGGCTCATGCTGGAAGTCGAAGACAAGACGCCGCTTCCAAAGTCCGACGGACCCGAGGCCCCCGCCTTCCGGGACGAGGAAGGGGAGCTCAACCCGGAATTCCTGGCCGCCGCCGCCGACGCCATCGAGGCCTCGGAGGCCGAGCGCCTGCAAGCGCTGGTCGAGGATTTCCACGAATCCGACCTGGGCGATCTTCTCGAAGCCCTGGAGCCCGATCACCGCCCGCGCCTGATCGAGCTTTTGGGCTCCGCCTTCGACTTCGCGGCGCTCACCGAGGTGGACGAGGCGGTCCGCGAGGAGATCCTGGAGGAGCTCGAGACCTCCACCGTGGCCGAGGGCGTCCGCGACCTCGATTCCGACGACGCCGTCACCATCCTCGAAAGCCTCGACGACGAGGAGCAGGCGGAGGTTCTCGACCAGCTCCCGGCCATGGAGCGCGTGGCCCTCCAGCGCTCCCTCGACTACCCGGAGGACAGCGCCGGACGGCGCATGCAGACCGAGCTCATCGCCGTGCCCCCGTTCTGGACCGTGGGGCAGACCATCGACTTCATGCGGGACACGGCGGACCTGCCGGAGACCTTCTACGAGATCTTCGTGATCGATCCGGCCGGGCACCTCATGGGAGCGGTCGCCCTGGACCGGCTCCTGCGCTCCAAGCGCCCGGTCACGATCCAGGAAATCATGGACGACGAGCCGGACCGGGTGGAGGCCACCGAGAACCAGGAGGAGGTGGCGCGCCTGTTCGAGCGCTACAATCTGGTCTCCGCCGCGGTGGTGGACCAGGAGAACCGCCTCGTGGGCGCGATCCTGGTGGACGACATCGTGGACGTGCTGGAGGAGGAGGCGGACGCCGACATCAAGCAGCTCGGCGGCGTCAAGTCGGACGAGGAGCTCTCCGACACCATCTTCTACATCCAGAGGAGCCGCTTCCCCTGGCTCTTCGCCAACATGTGCACCGCCCTGATCGCCTCCAACGTCATCCGTGTGTTCGAGGGCTCCCTGGAGCGGATGGTGGCGCTCGCCATCCTGATGCCCATCGTGGCCTCCATGGGCGGCAATGCCGGAACCCAGACCATGACGGTGGCCGTGCGGGCGCTGGCGACCCGCGAGCTCGGCCGCTCCAACGCCTGGCGCATCATCCGCCGCGAGGCGGCGGTGGGGGTCCTGAACGGGCTGGTCTTCGCCCTGATCATGGGGGCCCTGGCGGCGCTGTGGTTCCAGTCGTGGGAGCTCGGTGTCGTGATCGGGCTTGCCCTGATCACGGTGCTGATCTTCGCGGCGCTCGGCGGCATCTTCGTGCCCCTCACCCTCAACCGGCTCGGCGTGGACCCGGCGGTCTCCTCGGGCCCCTTCGTCACCAGCATCACCGACATCGTGGGATTCTTCGCCTT
Organism: Microvirga sp.; assembly: GCA_035296545.1. Taxonomy (GTDB): domain Bacteria; phylum Pseudomonadota; class Alphaproteobacteria; order Rhizobiales; family Beijerinckiaceae; genus Microvirga. The sequence continues at coordinate 3,498 of DATHAU010000725.1, read as the reverse complement.
CCTGGGCATAGCGACCGCCTGGTTCGGATTGTAGGAATGCTCCTGTAAGGGCCTGTTAACGGAGTTCGGGCATCGGTGATGCAATAAGGTCCCGCGTCCATTACAGTTGAGCCGATGAAGACCAGCCGCCGCTCCTCCAGCCCCAAGACATCCGGCCTGTCGACCGCCCTCCGGGTCGCCCGGTTCGGCGCCCTTGCGGCCGTGGCCTTCGGCCTTGCCTCCTGCGCCGTGGCCCCTTCGAGCCGATATCCCGCGAAGAGCGACGCCCGGCCCCATTCCGGGGTCTCGACCGCGCACCGGCTGCCGATCCACGGGGTCGACATCTCCAAGTGGCAGGGCAAGGTCGATTGGGCTGCCCTTCGCCAGGCCGGCACCAAGTTCGCCTTCATCAAGGCGACGGAAGGCGGCGACCACGTGGACAACCGCTTCCTGGAGAACTGGTACGGGGCGAAGCAGGCCGGGGTGCCGCGCGGCGCCTATCACTTCGTGTACTGGTGCCGCCCGGCCCACGAGCAGGCCGCCTGGTTCAAGCGCAACGTCCCCCGGGACCCGGAGGCCCTGCCCCCGGTCCTGGACGTGGAATGGAACGGCCAGTCCGTGAACTGCCCCAGGAAGGTTCCCCGCGACCAAGCGCTCGCCATGATCGACGTGATGCTGCGCGAGATGGAAGCCCATACGGGCAAGCGGCCGATCATCTACACCGACATCACCTTCCACAAGGAGATCCTGGAAGGCGAGTACGCCGATCATCCCTTCTGGATCCGCAGCACCGCGGCCGAGCCCCACGAGCGCTACGACAACCGCCGCTGGACCTTCTGGCAGTTCACCACCACGGGCCGGGTTCCCGGCGTCAACGGCGACGTGGACCGCAACACCTTCTACGGCACCGAGAACCAGTGGCGCATGTTCGTCCAGAGCTCCTGCGACCCTCGGGATCACAAGCGGCTCCAGCCCTTGGGCGTCTGCCGCGAGGCGGACGCCGTCCAGACGGCGAGCATCGAGGAATAGCCCGCACCCGGAATTCGGCCCAAGGCTCCCCTACCGCCCGGACGGGGAGCTTTTCTCGTTTGCGCCCGGCGGCCTTGCGGCCGAAAGCCCGCCCCGCGCCACTTTTCCTTGCCGCGTCGGCTTGATAAGGGCAGCCATACTGACCAAAATAGCCCGACGATCAAGACATCCATCGCCCGTCCGTGTCCTGCGGATCGCCGAATGGAGGTGGAGGAACCCATGCTTCGCAACGCCAGCGCTGCCTTCAATTTCGACCTCGGCGAGACCGCCGACGCCATCCGCGAGACGGTGCGCGATTTCGCCCAGGATCAGATCGCTCCGCGGGCGGAGGAGATCGACCGCACCAACCAGTTCCCGCGGGATCTCTGGCCCGCCATGGGCGCGCTCGGCCTTCACGGCATCACGGTGGAGGAGGAATATGGCGGCACGGGCCTGGGCTATCTAGAGCATGTGGTGGCCATGGAGGAGGTCTCCCGCGCCTCCGCGTCGGTTGGGCTCTCCTACGGGGCGCATTCCAACCTCTGCGTCAACCAGCTCCGGCGCAACGGCAGCGAGGAGCAGAAGCGCCGCTACCTGCCGAAGCTGATCTCCGGCGAGCATCTGGGCGCGCTCGCCATGTCCGAGCCCGGCTCGGGCTCCGACGTGGTGTCCATGCGAACCCGCGCCGAGAAGCGCGGCGACCGCTATGTGCTCAACGGCAACAAGATGTGGATCACCAACGGGCCCACGGCGGAAACCCTCGTGGTCTATGCCAAGACCGACCCGGAGGCCGGCCACCGCGGCATCACCGCCTTCATCATCGAGAAGGGCTTCAAGGGCTTCTCCACCCACCAGAAGCTCGACAAGCTCGGGATGCGCGGCTCGGACACCTGCGAGCTGGTGTTCGAGGATTGCGAGGTGCCGGAGGAGAACGTGCTCGGAGAGGCGGGCAAGGGCGTGAACGTGCTCATGTCGGGCCTCGACTACGAGCGCGCGGTTCTCGCCGCCGGACCGCTGGGCATCATGCAGGCCTGCATGGACATCGTCCTGCCCTACGTTCACGAGCGCAAGCAGTTCGGGCAGCCCATCGGCGAGTTCCAGCTCGTGCAGGGCAAGGTCGCCGACATGTACGTGACCATGAACGCCGCCAAGGCCTATGTCTATGCGGTGGCCAAGGCCTGCGACCGGGGCGAGACCACCCGCGAGGACGCGGCCGGTGCCATCCTCTATGCCGCCGAGAAGGCGACGCAAAGCGCCCTCGACGCCATCCAGCTCCTCGGCGGCAACGGCTACATCAACGACTACCCCACCGGACGCCTCCTGCGCGATGCGAAGCTCTACGAGATCGGCGCGGGCACCAGCGAGATCCGGCGCATGCTGATCGGGCGCGAGCTGTTCGCCAAGACCGCATGAGCCGCCCGGAGGCGACCATGGCCCTCACGCTCTATGCCCACCCGTTCTCGTCCTACTGCCAGAAGGTGCTGACCGCGCTCTACGAGAACGGCACGCCTTTCGAGTACCGCGCCCTCGGGAACGAAGAGGTCGGGGCCGAACTGGCGGCCCTGTGGCCGATCGGGCGCTTTCCCGTTCTGGTGGACCGGGGACGCACGGTGGTGGAGGCCACCATCATCATCGAGCATCTGGGCCTGCACCACCCGGGCCCGGCGCGGCTGATCCCCGAGGATGCGCGGAAAGCCCTCGACGTGCGGATGATGGACCGCTTCTTCGACAACTACATCATGACGCCGGTGCAGAAGATCGTGTTGGACCGCATTCGCGCCGAGGGGGACCGCGATCCTGCCGGAGTGTCGGACGCCAGGGCCATGCTCGACAGGGCCTATGGCTGGCTCGACGGCACCCTCGCCGGGCGGGAATGGGCCGCGGGCGACGGCTTCAGCCTGGCCGACTGCGCCGCCGCCCCTTCCCTGTTCTATGCGGATTGGGCTCACCCGATCGACGGGTCCTTCGCCCATGTCCGTGACTACCGGCGGCGGCTTCTCGCGCGGCCGTCCTTCGCGCGGGCGGTGGACGAGGCGCGTCCCTATCGGGCCCTCTTCCCGCTCGGCGCGCCGGACAGGGACTGAAGACCGGACGACGGCTTGGCGCCCGTCGCGGTGGCAATCCACGCGCGTGCCGGTTATGAGTCGCGTTTCAACCCTCAGGAAGCCCCATGACCCTCGATAAAGTCATCGCCGACGCGCTGCGCGCCGCCTCCACGGCCACCCTCACCACCGTGCTGCTGAAAAAGGGCATCCGCCGCTGCTGGATGAAGGGGCCCATGCCGGCCTTCAACGCCGGGGACAAGGTGGTCGGGCGGGCGTTCACGCTCCGCTTCGTCCCGGCCCGCGAGGATCTGGCGACGCCGGAATCCTGGTCGTCGCCGCGCTCCACCCGCGCGGCCATCGAGGAGATGCCGGAGGGCTGCATCGCGGTGGTGGATTCCATGGGGGTCACGGACGCGGGCATCTTCGGCGACATTCTCACCGCCCGCATGAGGAAGCGCGGCGTCGC
>DATHAU010000724.1:0-8984 GCA_035296545.1 Microvirga sp. | reverse complement strand
GGGTCGCGGCTGCCCAGGGCCCGGGCGAAGGTCCATACGTCGGTGACGTCCGCCACCACGTCCGGGCTTCCGTCCACCACCGCCCCGGAGGCGTCGCGGGTGGCGGTGATGAGCTTCGACAGGAAGCGCACCACCACCTGGCCGGTCTTGCCGTGCACCTCGGCCCCGGCGATCTCGGCCTTGTCGATGGACACGAAGGTGGTCTCCACCTTCTCGCCCCGGCGCTCGCGCTCGGTGATCGCCCGCTCGAAGCCCTCGTAGACCTCCTTCGAGAGCAGGTCCTTCAAGGTCTTGCGGTCGCCCTGAGCGAAGGCCGTCACGATCATCTCGTAGGCGGCTTTCGCGCCCTCCAGGAAATCCGGCGGGTCGAAGGTCGGCTCGGCCCTGCCGATCGTATCGAGGGCCTGGGCCGTGGGCGTGCCGGGCTCGGCGATCCCCTTCCAGCGCTCCCCCGGCGGAACCTCGGCGGCGGGACGGCTTCCGTTGGCGCCCGGCAGGCGCACCACGTTGTTGTCCTGGTCGGCCGGAGCATTGCCCGGCCGCAGCGGAGCATCCCGGCGCGAGACCGGATCGAAAGGAGGTTGCTCGCTCCCGGTCTTCTGGCCCAGCACCGAGCGAAGGCGCCAGATTACGAAAACCGCGAGAACGATGAAAATAAGGGTCGTGATGTCGAAGGAATCCTGCATCGTCGATCCGTTGTCGCCCTGCCCGCGCCTGGCAAGGGGCCTGCCAAGCTCTGCCCAGAGGGCGAAAGTGTCTTTTTCGCATATGGGGTGTCAGGGTGGTAACATCCACCTTTCCTCAGGACAAGCAAGCCGGGCAACTGAATCTTGCCTCCCGCGTCGGAAGCGTGCTAGCGCGAAGATCCATGGCCCGTTGCCGATCCGGCGCCTCCGCAGAGGCGCTCCGTCCGGGCTCGACCGATTGACCCTCTTCGGAGCATGACACCATGGCCGACACCCCGGCAAACAACGGAGCGCAAGGCGCCGGCATGCCTGCGCTCAACGCCCTTGCGCAATATTGCAAGGACTTCTCGTTCGAGAACCCCAACGCCCCCCGCTCCCTGCAGCAGCAGGCGGAAGGCCCGCAGATCAACCTGCAGGTCAACGTGAACGCCAAGCAGCTGGCGGAGGCGGATTTCGAGGTGGACCTGACCCTCGAAGGCGACGCCAAGATCGGCGGCAAGGATGTGCTGTTCGCGTTCGAGCTCACCTATTCGGGGGTGTTCCGCGTGCAGAACATCCCGCAGGACCAGCTCCATCCGGTCATCATGATCGAATGCCCGCGCCTGCTCTTCCCCTTCGCCCGCCAGATCGTGGCCGATGCGGTGCGCAACGGCGGCTTCCCGCCCCTCTACATCGACCCCATCGATTTCGTGGCCCTCTACCGCCAGCGCGCGGCCGAGGTGCAGGGTCAGCCGGACGGCGCCCAGACGAACCTGTCGTAAGGACGGACCGGCCGCCAGGGCAGGAATCTGCGGTTTTTTTCACGGGCGAAGCGGCAGCCGCTTCGCCCGAATTTTTTCGGGGCCCGTGCTTGGGCCGTCCCGGGAAGGGACCTCGCCCTCAGGCGCTCTCAGGTGAATTCCCGCCGATATAGTCGCGCCACAGGGGGCTTGGTCCAAGGGACTGGACGAAGGCCTCGTGGGCCTGCCGCTCCGCATCCGTGAGCCGGGAGATCAGGGCTCTCGGCCGCGCCTCCCCAGTGGCGACGGCCCCTTTCAGGGGGATCCCCCCGGTCTGCCCTGCCGGCTGCACCGCCAGATCGAAGCCCACCTGCCGGCCGCCGAGCAGCTCCATATAGACCTCGGCCAGGATCTCGGCGTCGAGGAGCGCCCCGTGCTTGGTGCGCCGGGAATTGTCGATGCCGTAGCGGGAGCAGAGCGCATCCAGGTTATTGGCCGCGCCCGGGTGCTTGCGCCGGGCCATGGTCAGGGTGTCGACCGCGTCGGACAGGGTGAGGGCCTTGTGGCCCGTGCGGGCGAATTCCGCGTTGAGGAAGCCGATGTCGAAGGCCGCGTTGTGGATGACGAGGCGGGCGTCGCCGATGAAAGCCGAAAACTCGTCGGCGATGGCGGCGAAAACCGGCTTGTCGGCCAGAAAGTCGTCGCTCAGGCCGTGAACCGCGAAGGCGCCGGCCGAGACCGGGCATTGGGGGTTGATGTAGACGTGGTAGGTCTTGCCGGTGGGAATGTGGTTGAGAAGCTCGACGCAGCCGATCTCGATGACCCGGTCGCCCTTGAGGGGGTCCGTGCCGGTGGTTTCGGTATCCAGAACGATCTCACGCAACATGGTTTGCACTCTTCTCACTGTCGCAGGCCGGCGCGCCGCCCGGGCCGTCCGGCCAGACAGGCCAGGACGGATCGCACCTGCGCCTCGGCCGAGATGAAACCACGGCTCGTGTCGACGAGGAAGTGAGCGCGGGCGCGTTTCTCGGCGTCAGGCATCTGTTTAGACAGGATTGATTGAAATTTCTCCTCCGACATGCCGGGCCGCGCCAGAACCCGCTCCCGCTGGACGGAAGCCGGAGCGGTGACCACGAGAACAGCATCGCAGCGCGCCTCGCCGCCGGTCTCGAAGAGGAGCGGGATGTCGAGAACGGCGATCGCCGCCAGGGCGGCGCGTTCGAGAAAGGCCTCCTCCTCCTCCCGCACCAGCGGGTGGACGATGGCCTCGAGCTCCCTCATCCGGGCCGGATCGCCGAGAACGGCGGCCCCGAGCCTGCCGCGATCGACCGCGCCGTCGATCACCGTGCCGGGAAAGGCCTTTTCCACGAGCGGCGCGGCGCAGCCGCCGTAGAGCCGGTTCACGGCGGCGTCCGCATCGTGCACGGGAACGCCGAGCCGCCGGAAGATGCACGCCGTGGCCGATTTTCCCATGCCGATAGAGCCGGTCAGTCCCAGCACGAAGGTCATGGGGCCCCTTCGATGTCCGCGACGATCAGCGCCCGCAGCTCCGGCGTGACCTCCGGCGCGACGCCGAACCAGCGCGCAAAACCCGGTGCGGCCTGATGAAGCAGCATCCCCAATCCGTCGACGGTTCTCAGGTTCCGCGCCTCGGCCGCCGCGAGAAGCGGGGTCTTCAGGGGCACGTAGACGATGTCCGCCACCACCGCGTCCGCGGGAGCCCCATCGAGATCGAGGAGGAGCGGGGGCTGCCCGGCCATCCCCAGGGAGGTGGTGTTGACGATGAGCCGGGAGCGCGCGAGGGCCGGCCCGACTTCCTCCCAGGCAACGGCCTCCAGGGCGGCCGGGCCGCCGCCCCCAAGATCGCTCACGAGTTCCCTGGTCTTCGACGGCGTCCGGTTCGCCACCAGGATGCGCTTGAGCGGCCGGTCCTGGAGCCCTGCGGCCACCGCCCGCGCCGCGCCGCCCGCGCCGATGATCAGGGCGGTGTCCACATCCCGTTCCCAGCCTGTCCCCAGGCTCCCGTCGAGATGGGCCATGAAGCCGGTGACGTCCGTGTTGTCGCCCCAGAGCACCCCGTTCTCGAACCAGAGGGTGTTGACGGCCCCGAGGCGCTCCGCCCGCAGGGTCCTGCGGGCAACTCCGGCGAAGGCTGCCTCCTTGTGGGGGATCGTGACGTTGCCGCCGGCAAAGCCGTTTCTTCCAAAGCTCCCGAGGAAATCCGCGAAGTTCACAGGAGCGACGTCGATCCGCTCATAGGAGCCCTCGAGCCCGTAGCGCTCCAGCCAATGGCCGTGGATCAGGGGCGAGCGGGAGTGCTTGACCGGGTGACCGACGATGAACGCCTTCGTCATGAACGCTTGGTCCTTAAAACGCGAGGCAGCCGAGGCGGCGCAGGCTGGCCAGGAGGGGGAGCAGGGGCAGCCCCAGGATGGTGGAGTGGTCGCCGTCCACCTGATCGAACAGATGAATGCCGAGGCCTTCGATCTGGTACACGCCGACGCTTCCGAGCACATCGGGGCCTGCGAGGTCCAGGTAGCAGGCGATGGAGTCGTCGGTCAGAGGGCGCATGGACAGGCGGGCGCTCGCCAGGAGGCTTTCCACCACCTGTCCTCCGACGGCAATCGACGCGGCGGAGTGCAGGGCGTGGCTTCGTCCGGAAAGCGCCTTCAATTGTTCTCGCGCGGCTTCCCTGCCAGCGGGCTTGTGAAACACGCGTCCCCCGCAATCGAGCACCTGGTCGGCTCCCAGGACGATGCGTTCGGGATGGCGGCGGCTGACCGCGCAGGCCTTTTCCGCCGCAAGGCGGCGGGCCAGCCCCGGCGGATCGAGGGGGTCGCTCCGGCCGGCGTCCTCGACGGCCCTCTCGTCCACCCCGGGGGCCTGCGTTTCGACGGGAAGCCCGGCGCTCGCGAGAAGCGCGCGCCGGGTGGCGCTGGTGGAGGCGAGCAGCAGGGGTTCCGGGGGAAGCCAGAGGGCACGCACGGGCTTACTCCGCCATGAAGCGCAGGCGGTGGTCGCGGTAGAGATCGAGGATGGCGGCCGCCGTCTCCTCGATGGAGCGGCGCGTCACGTCGATCATCGGCCAGTTGTTGCGGGCAAAGAGCCGCCGGGATGCTGCGATCTCCTCCGCCACCGCCTCCCGGTCCACGTAAGAGGTGTCGTCGTCCGCGTTCAGGCTCAGGAGGCGGTTCTGCCGGATCTGGACGATACGCTCCGGGGTGGCCACGAGGCCGACGATCAGCGCCCGGCGGGCGCTGTTCAGGGTCGTCGGCGGCGGCACCCCGGGCACGAGGGGAATGTTGGCGGTCTTCACGCCGCGATTGGCGAGATAGACGGCGGTGGGCGTCTTCGAGGTGCGGCTGACGCCCACCAGGATCACGTCCGCCTCGTCCAGGTCGGCGGGCAGGTGCCCGTCGTCATGGAGAAGGGTGAAGTTCATGGCGTCGATGCGCTTGAAATACTCCGCGTTCAGCATGTGCTGCGCCCCCGGCCGCGCGGTGGAGGCCGCGCCGAGATAGGAGGAGAGCAGGGAATGGACCGGCTCCAGCACGGAGAGATGGGGCGAGCCGGTGTTGCGGCAGACCTCCTCCAGCCGTTCCGCCAGGTCGCGCTCCACCAGGGTGTAGAGCACGATGCCCGGCGCGTTCTCGATCTCGCTCAGCACCCGGGCGAGCTGGGTGTGGGACCTGACGAGAGGATAGACGTGCTCGATGGCGGCGACGCCCTCGTATTGGGCGACCACCGCCCGGGCCACGGTGATGAGAGTCTCGCCGGTGGAGTCGGACACGAGATGGAGGTGAAAATAGCTGCGGCCCATGAGACATCCTTTTCGGGATAAGGAGTCGATGGATGTGGATAGAACGCTTGTCCGGCGAGGTCCAGGGCAGGGGCCCTGTGGGCTCCCGGGCGAACCATCAACAGGGCTGGGCCCCGGGAGACCCGGCAGGGGTCCCTTTGGGAGAATCCGGCACGAATCGCCCCAGGGGTTTGCGTTAGGATCCTGTTAGGCTTCGTTAACAGGCTGTTAAGCCTTAACAATTGCGAAAGGATTGCGGCCGGGCCTGCCCCATCCGTTAACGAACCCTTAACGCCTGCCGCCATGTGGACCGGTTGTGGACGGGGTTGCGGCTTTGTGATTCACGGCCCAAGAGAAACAACAGAGTCTTAGATTCAAAGAATCTTCTTTTTTAGAGAGGGCCTGTGAGCGAGCGTTCCCCCAAAGCGATCCTGCGAGTCCTCGCAGGCGAGCCGGTCTGGCCCTTGCCGATCTGGATCATGCGTCAGGCCGGCCGTTATCTGCCGGAATACCGGGAGACCCGGAAGCAGGCCGGCTCCTTTCTCGATCTCTGCTACAACCCGAGGCTTGCCGAGGAGGTGACCCTTCAGCCGATCCGCCGCTTCGGCTTCGACGCCTCGATCCTGTTCTCCGACATCCTGGTCATCCCCCATGCCCTCGGCCAGGAGGTGCGCTTCGTGGAGAACGAGGGGCCGAAGCTCGACCCCGTCACGTCGGAGGCGGATTTCTCGCGGCTTGCCGACGAGATCCCCCTGGAGCGGCTGGAGCCCGTCTTCGAGACCCTGGACCGCCTGCGCGGCTCCCTGCCAGGGGAGACCACCCTTCTCGGCTTCTGCGGCGCGCCCTGGACCGTGGCGAGCTACATGATCGCCGGCAAGGGCACCCCGGACCAGGCCCCGGCGCGGCTCACCGCCTACCGCGATCCCGCCTTCATGGACGCCCTCATCGACCGGCTGGTGCGGGCCTCCACCGCCTATCTCGTCCGCCAGATCGATGCGGGCGCCGAGGCGGTGCAGATCTTCGAGAGCTTCGGCTCGGCCCTGCCCCCGGCGTTGTTCGATAGGCTTTCCCTCGAGCCGATCCGTCGCTTGGTGGATGGGCTTAAAGCCGCCCGGCCGCAGGCCAAGGTGATCGTCTTCGTCCGGGGCGGCGGCTCGCATCTGCGGCGTTTCGCGGCGGCCGGCATCGGCGATGCCCTCGCCCTCGACTGGAGTCTCGACCCGGCGCAGGTGCTGCCCGCTCTCCCCGACACCCTGGCCACCCAGGGCAATCTCGATCCCCTGGCGCTGATCGCCGGGGGCGAGGCCCTGGAGAAGGGCGTCGATCATATCCTGGCCACTGTTAAGGGCCGCCCGCACATCTTCAATCTCGGGCACGGCATCCTGCCGGAAACGCCGGTCGGCCACGTGGCGCAGCTCATCGCCCGGGTGAGGGGGGCCTGACATGCTGTACCTGTGGCTCAAGGCGTTTCACGTCATCGCCATCATCGCCTGGATGGCCGGCATGCTCTACCTGCCGCGGCTCTTCGTCTATCACTCCGAGACGCCTAAGGGCTCGATCCAGTCGGACACCTTCAAGATCATGGAGCGGCGCCTGCTCAAGGCGATCATCAACCCGGCCATGATCGTGGCCTGGGCGCTGGGCCTCTACCTGGTCTGGGACGGGGGCTGGTACGCCTCCGGCTGGCTCCACGCCAAGGTGCTGCTGGTGCTGATCCTCTCGGGCTTCCATGGCTTCCTGTCCCGCCTCGTGAAGGACTTCGCCGCCGACCGGAACACCCGCTCGGCCCGGTTCTATCGCATGATCAACGAGGTGCCGACCGTTCTCATGATCGGCATCGTGATCCTGGTGATCGTGAAGCCGTTCTAGTTTTTGCCGCATGACAGGCTTGAAACGTCATAGAACGCTATATCTTAACGGCATGTCGGCCGGCGCCCGGCCGGTCCTGGAGACATCCCATGCGCGTTCTTGCTGTTCCGGCCCTTGTCCTTGCCGCCCTTCTGTCGACCCTCTCGGCGGCTGAGGCCCAATCGGTGTCCTTCGGGGGCGAGCGGTACTCCCCACGGCACCAGCAGACGGTCAATGCGTCCCATTCCTATGTGGAGCTGGGGCGGGATGGGGAATCCCTCAAGGGATGGACCAGGCTCGTCACCCTTCACGCATTTCCGCAGGCGCGCGACGTGGCCGCCGCTGCCGGCGCCCTCGCGCGCACCGTGCGCCAGCGGGACGCGTCCACCAAGATGCGGCTGATCGCCAACGACGCGACTGGGGAAGCGATGCTCGATTTTCTCGCCTTCAAGGGGGAGGTGGGCGAGTTCAACGTGTTCAAATACGCGCCCGCCGCCAGCGGCAGAGGGGTGGTGGCCGTCCAGTTCGCCCGCCGCTTCAGGCTGGGCGAGCTCGATGCCGAGGATGTGAAGCAGCTCCGCGAGCGCTCCATCAACGAAATGGCCGGGTTCAACATGGGACCCGCCAGAGCCGCCTTCGCGCGCTAGATCCTGCGCTTCAAGGCTCCCGCAGCGGCCCGATTCCCGCCAGCGGGGGTCAGAGGAAGAAGACCACCCAGATCCCCAGCCCCATGAGAATCGCTTCCGCCAGCACCACCACAGGCCACCAGGGATGGGACAGGCGACGGGTCGCAAGCCAGAAAACGCCAAGGGCGAGAAGCGCGCAAAAGCCGAGCGGAAGGGTGATCACTCCCAGTCCCCATAGGAGCGAAAGGCTGACTAACGGCAGAACAAGGCCCTTCTCGACGGCGCAATCAGACAGGTTGCCTTCGTGAACATCACAGCCGGCGTAGGAGATCAGAGCTATCCGGAGCGGATTCAACAGCAACAGCAATGCAAACACCACCACGATTGCAAGAGCGATCCGGGCGACCGACGACATTCGTACCTCCCTCGAAGGGTCAGGGGAGCACAAGTAATCTTATCTCGGATGAGGACAAGTTGGGTAAGGGAAGCCGACCGTTCTCTGCCCCCGGGGTAGATGGATCGCGCCTGGGGAGTCGAGGCCGCCCGATCCCGCCGGAGCTTTCATCCGAAAGGGCTTGAGAAAAACCCCGAAGGGGGATAAAAGGGACTTCTCTTCCTTAAAGACAGGTTGCGCTGCGCGGGGTCCCTAAGGCCCCTAAAGGTCACGGTTCGTGAACTGGGCGGCCCTGTCGAACGTTCCCTGATTCCTCCCCCGCGACAGCTCCCGTCTGCTCGCGCATACACCCTGAGAGTGTTCCCCGATGAGGGAAACCAAGCTTCAAGATTTGAAATCCAAGACGCCGACCGAACTCATCGCCTTCGCCGAGGAGCTCGAGGTCGAGAACGCGAGCACGATGCGCAAGCAGGAGCTCATGTTCGCGATCCTCAAGCAGCTCGCCGCCCGCGAGGTCGAGATCATCGGCGCCGGCGTGGTCGAGGTGCTGCAGGACGGCTTCGGCTTCCTGCGCTCGGCCGATTCCAACTACCTGCCGGGACCGGACGACATCTATGTCTCGCCGTCCCAGATCCGCCGCTTCGGCCTGCGCACCGGCGACACGGTGGACGGCCCGATCCGGGGACCGAAGGAAGGCGAGCGCTATTTCGCGCTGCTGAAAGTGAACACGATCAATTTCGAGGATCCCGAGAAGATCCGGCACAAGGTTCATTTCGACAACCTGACGCCGCTCTTCCCGCATGAGCGCTTCAAGCTCGAGATCGACGATCCGACCCGCAAAGATTTCTCGCCGCGCATCATCGACATCGTCTCCCCCATCGGCAAAGGCCAGCGCGCGCTCATCGTGGCGCC
>DATHAU010000723.1:0-4648 GCA_035296545.1 Microvirga sp. | reverse complement strand
ATAGCTGCCCTTGAAGCTGCCTTCGTCGACTCTCGGGGCATTGATGATCAGTTCCACAACGTTGAAGGATTCGTCTCTCGATCCTAATCGGGCGAAGCGAAGCTTGAGCGAACCTCCTTCGCGGCCATCGTGCCAATGGCTCATGAGGTCGCCCTGTCTGAACTGGAAGTCCTGAAGCTCCTTCGGAGCTTCCGCGTCGAAGACCTGGAGCGTGTTTTCCAGACGAAGCGGATACCCGCTGCTCTCCGGTTCAGTAGCACTGACATGGAATTCTAGGTTGTGATCGACAATGTCGCACCACAACCCTCCGGATGCCTGTGCCATTCCCAGGCTGGCCAGGAGAGCGATGGGTGCCAGGATAGCAGACTGGTGCATCAATGCTCCTGTGAGTAGATAGGTCTGCCGCTCACGTTACATTACAACGATCTTTCGACGTCCGATAGGCCCGCAGCCAGGAGACCGGTACAGAGCGATGGGACCACCGACCCTGCGAACCGGGACCAGATGCTCTAAAATCCTCCGGGTGCCCTTCGAACCCTTCTTTCCGCTGGAGGTCCTTCTTGCCACCCCTTCCCGATGCAGCCCTCGACCAGCTCTTCCATCACGCGCGCACCCACCGCTGGTGGCAGGACAGGGCGATCCCCGACGGGACCCTTCGCGCCGTCGCGGATCTGGCCAAGCTGGGGCCCACCAGCGCCAATTGCTCCCCGGGCCGCTTCGTGTTCGTGGTGTCGCCGGAGGCCAAGGAGCGGCTCGAGCCCCATCTCGACAGGGGCAACGTGCGCCAGACCATGAGCGCGCCCGCCACCGTGATCGTCGCCTACGACCTGGAATTCTACGAGAAGCTCGGTTTTCTGGCCCCGCACAGCCCGGACGCTCGGAGCTGGTTTGCCGGCAAGCCGGCGGTGATCGAGGAGACGGGCCTGCGCAATTCCAGCCTCCAGGGCGCCTATCTCATCATGGCGGCCCGGGCGCTGGGCCTCGATTGCGGCCCCATGGGCGGCTTCGACCGCAGGGGCGTGGACGAGGCGTTCTTTCCCGAGGGCAGGATCAAGTCGAATTTCCTGATCAATCTCGGCTACGGGCTGCCCGAAAAGCTCCACCCCCGCCAGCCCCGCTTCGCCTTCGAGGAGTTCTGCACCATCGCGTAAGGGGCGGATCGTGCCTTGCCGGTCGATCTGGGCTAGGATGGCGTATCGTCGAAAGCCGATACGGCAGGCCATAGGGCAGGGTGGTGGAAGGTTCGGTTCGAGGTTCCCAGGCGCCTGGCGCGATCGAGGCGCAAAACCCCGCCATGGTCGGCCAGGCGCCCGGCCCCGAGGCCCCGTTCCCGGAGCGCACCACCATCGATTCGACCTTCCGCAACGGCTCGCTGACCGCCATGGGGGTGGTGGTGGCCTTCTCCCTGGGGTTCCTCAGCCGGTGGGCCGGGCTTCCGGGGAGCTGGACCGGCTCGGACGTCTTCGCGGTTGCGGCGATCGTTCTGGGCATCGCCCTGCAGGTCAAGGCGCTGGTCGACATGCTGTCGGTGAGATCCCTCATCGTGGTCCGGTACGACCGGACGGTCCGCGTGTTCCTGGCGGGCCTGATCCTCGTCACCGTCGGGATCGCGGCCGCGATCTTCGCCGACCTCGTCGGCCTCGGCGGCATCGCCCTGCGCGGCTGAGATCCTCTCCGGTCCGCGCCCGGCGGAAAACAGGTTCCCTCCCGTCCGGATCATGCTCTAAAGGGACCCGACACCAGACGGAGACGGACGTTGCGCGTTCTTGCCATCGATACGGCGCTCGGCGCCTGCGCGGCCTGCATCTGGCAGGCGGGAGCGCCCGAGCCGCTCGCCAGCGAGACGATCCCCATGGAGCGCGGCCATGCGGAGGCCCTGCTGCCGCTCGTCGACCGCCTGTCGTCCCAGGCGGAGGGCGGGTTCGAGGGCCTCGACCGGGTGGCCGTGACCGTGGGTCCGGGCAGCTATACGGGCCTGCGGGTGGGCATCGCGGCGGCGCGGGGCATCGGCCTGGCGGCCGGCATCCCGGTCATCGGCGTTTCCACCCTGTCGGCCTATCTCGCGCCGCTCATGGCGGGCGACCGGCGCGGGCTCCATGCCGCCGCCATCGACGCCCGGCACGGGCAGATCTACATCCAGGCCCTGGCGCCGGGGGGACGGGCCGTCATCCCGCCGGGCCTCATGACCTACCGCGAGGCGCTCCGGCTCCTCGGCTCCGGTCCCCTCCTGGTGACGGGATCGGCCGCCGCCATGCTGGCGGCGGAAGCGCGGGCGCAAGGGGTCGAGGCCCATGTGGCCGACGTGTCGCCGGCCCCCGACATCGCCTGGGTGGCCCGCCTGGGGGCCATCGCGGACCCGAATCAGGCCCTGCCGAAGCCGCTCTACCTGCGCGAGCCCGACGCCAAGCCCCAGGCCGGGGCGCGAATCCCCCGGCAATGAGCTTTCTCGACCGGTTCATCAGGCCCCCTGCGCCGCGGATCGAGCCCATCGGGGCCGAGGCCGCCTCCCGGCTTGCGGCCATCCATGCCCTCGCCTTCTCCCGGCCCTGGGACACCCTGGATTTCGAGCGCCTGCTCGGGGAGCGCGGGGTGATCGGCGACGGCCTCTTCCTGGGGCGCACGACCAGGCCCGCCGGCTTCGTGCTCTCGCGGGTCGTGCTCGACGAGGCCGAGATCCTCACCATCGCGCTCGCGCCCGAGGCCCGCGGGCGCGGCCATGCGGGCGCCCTCCTGTCCCGCCACCTGGACGCGCTCTCCCGCCGGGGGGTCCGCCAGGTGCACCTGGAGGTCGAGGAGGGCAACGCCCCGGCCGCCGCCCTCTACCGCCGCCACGGCTTTCGCGAGACGGGGCGGCGGACGGGGTATTACCGCAAAGCCGACGGCGGGCGGGCGTCCGCCCTGACGATGGCGCTGGACCTGTAGCCCTATCGGGCCGGGTCCCGTATAACCCTCGCCAGGAGGGGGTGAGCCTTGGCCTTACGCAGCATCAAAACCGCCAGAACCCGCCGGTCGGACGCCATCGAGCGCGCCTGCCGGGAGAAGGGCCTGCGCATGACCGGCCAGCGCCGCACCATCGCCCGGGTTCTCGACGATTCGGAGGACCATCCCGACGTGGTGGAGCTGCACCGGCGCGCGGCGGCCATCGACCACCGCATCTCGCTGTCCACCGTCTACCGGACCGTGAAGCTCTTCGAGACGGAAGGCATCCTCGAGCGGCTCGACTTCCGCGACGGGCGCTCCCGCTACGAGCAGGCGGCGCGGGAGCACCACGACCACCTGATCAACCTCGAAACCGGCGACGTGATCGAGTTCCGCTCCGAGGACATCGAGGCGCTCCAGACCGAGATCGCCCGGCGGCTCGGCTACCGGGTGGTCTACCACCGGCTCGAGCTCTACGCGGTCCCCCTCGACAAGGACGACCCGTGACGGGGATCGGCGTCGCCTTCCGGCTGCTGCTGCTCGGCCTGCTCGGCCTTGCGCTCGTGCCGCTGCACATGCTGGCGCTTCGCCTGAACTGGTCGATCCTGCACGTGGTGCCCATGTGGTTTCACCGGGTGCTCTTGAGGATCTTCAACGTGCGGGTGATCGAGCGGGGCGCGCCTCCGGGCGACGCTCCCACCATCGTGCTGTCCAACCACGTGTCCTGGCTCGACATTCCGGTGATCGGATCCCTGCACCCGCTCTCCTTCATCGCCAAGTCCGAGATCGAGGGCTGGCCGGTGGTGGGGCTCCTGGCCCGGCTCCAGCGCTCCGTGTTCATCGACCGCCGGCGCCGCAAGGCCACGGCGGAGGTGAACGACGCCCTCGCCCACCGCCTGGTGAAGGGGGAGGTGATCGTGCTGTTCGCGGAGGGCACCACGAGCGACGGCAACCGGCTCCTGCCCTTCCGCTCCTCCCTGGTGGGCGCGGCCCAGACCGCCCTCATGCACGACAGCGTGGAGCGCGTCTTCCTGCAGCCCCTCGCCATCGCCTATACCCGCCGCAACGGGCTTCCCGTCACCCGGCGCGACCGCCCCTTCATCGCCTGGTACGGCGACATGGACCTTGGCCCCCACCTCGCCCTGTTCGTCCGGGGCCACCCCCTGGACGTGGTCGTGACCTGGGGCGAGCCGATCCCCTTCAACGGCAACCGCAAACAGGCCACCGCCGCCGCGGAGCTGGCCGTGCGGCAGGCCGTGAAGGCGGCGTGATCGCGGGCCGAAGGGCCGTGTCACCCTCGGACGCGGCGCTGTCCTTACCCTCCTTCCCACTCACCTCAGGCTTGCCTGAGGTGGGCTTCATGATGCGCAAGTCGGCGCTGACCTGACTCTCCTCCCCCTTGTGGAGAGGGGGAACAAGCGGTGCCGCCTGTCATCCCGGGGCCGCGCAGCGGAGCCCGGGATCCATAAACGCTGACGATGCAGAGGGACTCGCAGACCGTCCCGCCCCTCCTCCCACCGTCGTGGTGATGGATCCGCGCTTGCGCGGGGATGACAGCGGGGGGTGTCACTACGGGTGAGGGGAAGGGGATCCATCATCGAACGCAACTCCCTCTCCCCGGACCCAAGCCTGACGCTTGACTTGGAACGCCCCGCATCCCAAGGGTGCGGCTGAGATTTCCACCGACCGGACGCTCCTATGACCAGCGAACCCGCGCACATGAATCCGG
>DATHAU010000722.1:0-2604 GCA_035296545.1 Microvirga sp. | reverse complement strand
CTCGCCTGGACCGGCGTGAAGGATACGGGCCGCGGCGCGAGCCTGTCGCGGCTGGCCTACGAATCCCTCACCCGTCCCAAGTCCTACCACCTGCGCCACGCGCTTTGAGTTGACCGATGACCGCTTCTCCCCGCTCCAACTGGAACTACCCCACCCCCGTCCGCTTCGGCGCAGGCCGCATCGCGGAGCTGGCCGAGGCCTGCCGCTCGGTGGGCATGTCGGCCCCGCTCATCGTGACCGATCCGTTCCTCGCCACCCAGCCCATGACCCGGGCCGCCCTCGATCAGCTGACCGGCGCGGGCCTGAAGGCTGCGATCTTCTCCGACATCAAGCCGAACCCGGTCGAGACCAACGTCTACCGCGGACTCGAGGCCCTGAAGGCCGGCGGCCATGACGGCGTCGTCGCCTTCGGCGGCGGCTCGGGGCTCGATGCGGGCAAGGTCATCGCCTTCATGGCGGGCCAGACCCGGCCCATGTGGGATTTCGAGGATGTGGGCGACTGGTGGACCCGCGCCGACCCCAAGGGCATCCTGCCGATCATCGCCGTGCCGACCACCGCAGGCACCGGCTCCGAGGTGGGACGCGCGGGCGTCATCACCCAGGAGGCCACCCACACCAAGAAGGTGATCTTCCACCCGCTCATGATGCCGAAGATCGTGATCTGCGATCCGGAGCTCACGGTCGGGATGCCGCCCCACATCACGGCGGGCACCGGGCTCGACGCGCTGGCCCATTGCATCGAGGCCTATTGCGCGCCGGGCTATCACCCCATGGCCGACGGCATCGCCGTGGAGGGCATCCGCCTGGTGAAGGAATACCTGCCGCGCGCCTACCAGGATGGCCGGGACATCGAGGCCCGCGCCAACATGATGTCGGCCGCCGCCATGGGCGCCACCGCGTTCCAGAAGGGGCTCGGCGCGATCCATGCGCTCTCGCATCCCGCAGGCGCCCTCTACGACACCCATCACGGCCTGACCAACGCGGTCTTCATGCCCTACGTGCTGGTCCATAACCGCCAGGCGATCGAAGGAAAGATCGAGCGGCTTGCGGCCTATCTCGGCCTTGAAGCCTCGTTCCAGGCCTTCCTCGACTGGGTCCTGGCCCTGCGCCGGGACCTCGGCGTGCCGCATACCCTGGAGGGGCTGAAGATCGACGCGGGCCGCTTCGACGAGATGTCCGCCATGGCCCCCGAGGACCCCACCGCCGGCGGCAATCCGGTGCCGATCACCCGCGAGAGCGCGCGGGCGCTCTACGAGGACGCGCTGGCCGGGCGGGTCTGAGCCCGGCTCCCGCATGGCGTGGTCGGGCGGAGCATCGCCGCCCTCCCTATGCCTGTGAGGAAAGCCGCTTGGGCGCGACCGTTCGCCAGGCCGCGAGCAAGGCGCTTTTCAGCGTCGGCTCATCGCTCGAGGCGAGGCTGATCTCGGTCCAGCCCTTGCGGCCCCATGAGCCGGATGCCGGAGAAAAGACGCCGGGCTCCGCCTCCACGCGCATCCCCTGATCCTCGGGGGTGAGCTTGACGACGGCCCGCTGCCCGTCGGGCCGGAGGGTCGCGAAGACCTTGCGGCGCACCCGGAAATCCGGGTGATTCATGTGAGCGCCTTCGCTTGCCTCCGGCAGAGCGAGGGCAAGCCGTCGAAAATCATCGGGCGTCATGATTGTACTGTCCAGGCGAGGTTGATGGGCGACGCGCCACGGCATGCGGCGCGCCCGTCCCAGCCCCGAGCGTCAGCGGCGCATCGGCTTCAGCGCTTCCGCCCAGCGGTAGAGTTCGTCGAGCATGGGCTCCACCGAGGCCTTGATCAGGTCGTTGGGCTTGAACGTCTTGTCCGCATCCAGGAACTGCCCGAAGTTCGGAACCGGAACGCCTTCCGACATGGGCATCATCTTCAAGGTGGTGACAAGCTGCTTTGCCATCTGGACGGAGCGCAGGCCGCCCGATACGCCCCCGTAGCTGACGAACCCGACCGGCTTGTAGTTCCACTCCTTGTAGACGAAGTTCAGGGCGTTCACGAGGGACGGCGGGGGATTGTAGTTGTACTCCGGCGTGACGAACACATAGGCGTCGGCCGCTGCCACGCTGGCGCTCCAGTTCTTGGTGTGCTGGTGCTCGTATTTCTGAAGGATCGGATGAACCGGTTCGTCATAGAGCGGCAGCTTGAAGTCGGCGAGGTCCACCAGAACCGGCTCGAACCGCCCGTGCTCGGCCACCTGGCCGTGGAACCACCTGGCGATGGACGGCCCGGCGCGGCCGGGGCGCGTGCTGGCGATGATCGTATGAAGCTTGAGGGTCATGGTGTCTCCTGGATTTGCAAAGGGCGCGAGCAGTCACTAGGTTCTGCTTTGTAACCGAGGCTCATTAAGTAACTCTGCAAGCCGCGCGCAAGGAGGCACTTTCATGTTACCGGGTCACATTCATGTGCCCACCGATTGCCGCACGGTGACGGAAATCCTGTCCCGGGTCGGCGACAAGTGGAGCGTCCAGATCGTGGTGCAGCTCGGCGGCGGGCCGAAACGATTCAACGAGCTGCGCCGCATCGTCGGCGGCATCTCGCAGCGCATGCTCACCCTGACCCTGCGCGGGCTGGAGCGGGACGGGCTCGT
>DATHAU010000721.1:0-1573 GCA_035296545.1 Microvirga sp. | reverse complement strand
AGGTACGGCTCAGTGGGAGCCGCGCTGTCCGACTGGAGGGGGCCTGTCGGGAATTTCGTGTGTGGGCGGGCATGATGGGAGCGAGGGAGCCCCGCCATGCCGAGACGCAAAGAGCCCAGGATACCTGACGCGATCCTCGACCAGCTTTTGGCTGGTGCCGACCCGAAGACGGCATTCGACCCGAACGGCTTGCTCGACGAGCTGAAGAAGGCGCTGGCCGAGCGGGCGCTGAACGCTGAGATGGACCACCATCTGGCCGGCGAGGGCGGCACCCGCAACAGCCGCAACGGCTACGGCAGCAAGACGGTCGTCACCGACACGGGCAAGATCGAGCTCGAGGTGCCGCGCGACCGGCAGGCGAGCTTCGATCCGCAGCTGATCGCCAAGTACCAGCGACGCTTCCCCGGCTTCGACGACAAGATCGTCTCGATGTACGCGCGAGGCATGAGCACGCGCGAGATCGCCGGTCACCTGCGCGAGCTCTACGGCATCGACGTCTCGCCCGACTTGGTCAGCGCGGTCACGGACGCGGTGCTGGACGAGGTCGCGACGTGGCAGGCCCGGCCGCTGGAGGCCGCCTATCCCCTGGTCTTCTTCGACGCGCTCCGGGTCAAGGTCCGCGACGAGGGGCTGGTCAGGAACAAGGCCGTCCACATCGCCCTGGGCGTCCGCGCCGACGGGACGAAGGAGGTCCTGGGCCTGTGGCTCGAGCAGAACGAGGGCGCCAAGTTCTGGCTGCGGGTCATGACCGAGCTCAAGAACCGGGGCGTCGAGGACGTGCTGATCGCGGTCGTCGACGGGTTGAAGGGCTTCCCCGAGGCGATCCTGGCCGTCTTCCCGGACGCCACGGTCCAGACCTGCATCGTCCACCTGCTGCGCCAGAGCCTGGCCCTCGTCGCCCACAAGGATCGCAAGGCGGTGGCCGCGGCGCTCAAGGAGGTCTACCGCGCCGTCGACGCCGCCGGCGGCGAGGCGGCGCTGGCCGCCTTCGAGGAGGGACCCTGGGGCCGGAAGTACCCCGCCATCAGCCCGGGCTGGCGCCGGGCCTGGGGCGAGGTGGTGCCGTTCTACGCCTTCCCCGCCGAGGTCCGCCGCTTGCTCTATACGACAAACGCCATCGAGGCGCTCAACTCCAAGCTGCGCCGGGCGGTCAGGGCAAGGGGCCACTTCCCGACCGACGAGGCGGTGCTGAAGCTCCTCTTCCTGGTCTTGAACCGGGCCGAGAGGGAGTGGAGGATGCCCGCTCGCGAGTGGGCGCTGGCCAAGGCCCAGTTCGCCGTCCTCTTCGGCGAGCGATTCACCAAGGCCATGGCCGGCTGACGGTCAACCGCCCGCCCGTACACGGAATTCCTGACAGAGCTCGAGGCCCGGCCTCTTTGAGGATCAGCTTGTCGAGGGTGAGGTCGGCCACCGCCCGGCGCAGCCTGGTGTTTTCGGTCTCCAGCTCCTTCAGGCGCCTGACTTGGTCGGCCTTGAGGCCGCCGTACTCCTGCCGCCAGCGGTAGTAGGTCACCTCGGTGACGCCGATCGAGCGCACCGCGTCGGCCACGCTCTGGCCTTGCGAGACCAGGAC
>DATHAU010000720.1:0-4926 GCA_035296545.1 Microvirga sp. | reverse complement strand
CCTCCTTGAGGCTTGCGCTGATCGGAACGCCCAGGCGTGGCAGCCCCGCCGCCTCGCCCGCATCCTGGCCGGCAGCGCTGCGGCTGACGGCCCCTGCAAGCACGAGATCGCCGGAGGCGGCGATGGCCGCCACAAGGGCCTTGCCGACCCAGCCGGTGGCCCCCGCCAGGGTGATCCGGAGAGACATGCGCGTCACCCTTTTTTCTTAGAAGAACGCCTGCAGGCCGGTCTGGGCGCGGCCCAGGATGAGGGCGTGCACGTCGTGGGTGCCCTCGTAGGTGTTCACCGTCTCCAGGTTCTGGGCGTGGCGCATCACGTGGTATTCCTCCTGGATGCCGTTGCCCCCATGCATGTCGCGGGCGACGCGGGCGATCTCCAGGGCCTTGCCGGTGTTGTTGCGCTTGACCAGGGAGATCATCTCCGGGGCCACCCGGCCCTCGTCGAAGAGGCGGCCGACGCGAAGGGAGGCGTGAAGCCCCAAGGTGATCTCCGTCATCATGTCGGCGAGCTTCTTCTGCACCAGCTGGGTGGCCGCCAGCGGGCGGTTGAACTGCTTGCGGTCCAGGGTGTACTGGCGCGCCCGGTGCCAGCAATCCTCCGCCGCCCCGAGCGAGCCCCAGGAGATGCCGTAGCGGGCCCGGTTGAGGCAGCCGAAGGGGCCCTTCAGGCCGGAGACGTTGGGAAGCAGCGCATCCTCGCCCACCTCGACGCCCTCCATGACGATCTCGCCGGTGATGGAGGCGCGAAGGGAGAGCTTGCCGCCGATCTTGGGGGCGGAGAGGCCCCTCATGCCCTTCTCCAGGATGAAGCCGCGGATCTGGTCGTCATGGGCTTCCGACTTCGCCCACACCACGAACACGTCCGCGATGGGGGAGTTGGAGATCCAGGTCTTGGCGCCGGTGAGGCGATAGCCGCCGTCGATCTTCTGCGCCCGGGTCTTCATGCCGGCGGGATCGGAGCCCGCATCCGGCTCGGTGAGGCCGAAGCAGCCCACGAACTCGCCCGAAGCGAGCCGGGGCAGGTACTTCTTGCGCTGCTCCTCGGACCCATAGGCATAGATCGGGTACATGACGAGGGAGGATTGCACGCTCATCATGGAGCGGTAGCCGGAATCGACCCGCTCCACCTCCCTGGCCACCAGCCCGTAGGCCACATAGGAGGCGCCGGCGCAGCCGTAATCCTCCGGCAGGGTGACCCCGAGAAGGCCGAGCTCGCCCATCTCGTTGAAGATGGAGCGGTCGGTCTTCTCCTCCCGGTAGGCCTCGATCACCCGCGGCAGGAGCCGCTCCTGGGCGTAGGCCCGGGCCGTGTCGCGGATCATGCGCTCGTCGCCCGTGAGGAGATCGTCGAGGAGGAGGGGGTCCTCCCATTGAAGCTTCGCAAGTTCCTGCTGGGCGCCGGCCATGATGATCATTCCTCTTCCGCGGCGGTCGATGGTACCCGAGAGCGCCGACAAAGCTTATGAAATCCGCGCTGAAAATCGCTCTGGACAGGAGGAATGTAAATCGACATCTTCGCAGCAGGTTATTCTGAAACGGAATAAACCATGTTCCGCCGCGGCTTCCTGCCCAATGTGGGCAATCTCCTGGCCTTCGAAGCGACCGCTCGCCACGGGAGCGTATCGCGAGCCGCCGAGGAGTTGCATCTGACCCAGAGCGCCGTCTCCCGCCAGGTTCAACAGCTGGAGGAAGCGCTCGGCGTGTCCCTGTTCCGCCGCAGCCGCCAGCGGGTGATGCTCACCGATGTGGGGCGCATGTATGCGTCCCATGTGCGAAACACCCTGTCGGACCTCTCCGACGCGACCCACCAGGCGATTGCGCTTTCGGGCACGAGCGGGGTCCTCAACCTGGCGGTGCTGCCGACCTTCGGCACCCGCTGGCTGATCCCGCGCATCCCGGAGTTCTTCGCCCGGCACCCGGACGCCACGGTGAACTTCGGCGTGCGCCTCGTCCCCTTCGACTTTACCGCCGAGCCCTTCGACGCCGCCATCCATTTCGGTCAGCCCCACTGGCCCGGAGCCGTGTGCGAGCTCCTGCGCCATGAGGAGGCCGTGCCCGTGTGCAGCCCGGCCTATCGCGCGCGGGAGAATATCCGTTTCCCGGAGGATCTGACCCGCGCCATGCTGCTCCAGCAGGCCACGCGGCCCACCGCCTGGGCGGAATGGTTCGCGAGCATCGGCGTCGCGGCTGGCAATCCCCTGCGCGGTCCGCGCTTCGAGCAGTTCGCCATGGTCGCCCAGGCGGCGGCCGCGGGCCTGGGCGCGGCGCTCATTCCGCATTTCCTGATCGCCGACGAACTGGCGTCCGGACGCCTGGAGATCCTTTTCCCCCACAGTCTGGTGAGCGGCGGGTCCTATTACCTTGTCTATCCCGAGCACAAGGCGGAGGCGTCCCTGGTGCGCTCCTTCCGCGACTGGATCATGGCCGAGACGAACCAGGCATAAGGACGGGTCAGGGATAGGCTCGCTTCGGCGTCAGGGTTCTCATGCTCAGGGCAAAGGCGATGAGTCCGCAGGCCATGATGGCCGCTACCATCGAAAGCGACGTGCCGTCGTAGAGGGCGCTCACGATCACGATCATGATGGCGCCCGTGCTGAGCTGCAGGGTGCCCATGAGGGCGGAGGCCGTGCCCGCCACGGGTCCGTGATTCTCGAGGGCGAGCACCGCCGTCGAGGGGATGACGAAGCCCAGGGACCCGAAGGACAGGAAGATGAGCCCCCAGAGGACGAACAGGTTCTCGATGCCTGCGATGGTCAGCGCGAACAGGAGGCTCGTCAGGACGGCGAACGCCGTGATGGCCTTGCGAACCACGCGCTCGGCCCCGAAGCGGCGCATGAGAACGCTGTTGAACTGCGCGCTGCCGATGAACGCGATGGCGTTGGACGCGAAGACGACGCTGAAGGCCGACGGCGTCAGGCCGAAATGCTCGATGAACACCACCGACGAGCCCGCAAGGTAAGAAAAGAAGCTCGCCTGGCTGAAGCCGCCGATGAAGACGAGGCCGAGGAAATGGCGGTCCTTCAGCAGCCGTTTGTAAGTGGCGAAGGCCTGGGCGACGCCCTGCCTATCCGCGCTCTCGGGCCGCGTCTCCGGCAGCAGGAAGAGAACGACGGCCAATCCTCCAAGGCCGATGAGCGCGATCAGCCAGAAGATGGCGCGCCAGCCGAAGAGCTCGGTGAGCGCGCTTCCGGCGAGCGGCGCCAGGATGGGCGAGACGCTGAACACCAGCATGGTGGTGGCCATGAGGCGCGCGGCTTCGTGGCCCGTATGCAGATCGCGGATGATGGCGCGGGGAATGATCATGCTGGCGCAGGAGCCGACGCCCTGCAGGAAGCGAAAGGCGATGAGGGCCTCCACGCTCCGTGCGAAGCTGCATCCGATCGCGCCCAGGATGAAAAGGCCGAGGCCGAAATAGAGCGGCGGCTTGCGTCCGAACCGGTCCGAGAGGGGACCATAGATGATCTGGCACATGGCGACCGCCGCAAAGAAGCTCATCAGGCTCATCTGCACGGCGCTCACGTCCACCCGAAGCTCGCGCGCGATCGCCGGAAAGGCCGGAAGATACGTGTCGATGGCAAACGGCCCGACGGCCGAGAGGATGCCGAGGACGAGAGCGTTGCGGAGGAAGGCGGATCGCATGAGAAGGCTTTCGTAGCCCCGATCATCGAGAGCGGGATCGAGAAACCACCTGCGCCCTCAGGCGCAGGAAGCAGGCGGACATGTGAGAACGGGCCGGACCCCGGCCCTAGTCATGGCAAGGCGCAAGCCTCGCGAGGGCCTCACAGCCTGCTCTTATTCTCCGCAGGGCGCAGGCGCAAGGCGGACGCGCGCCGTGGCGGCAGCCTCCGGGCTGCGTTCGGGCTCCCCTCATAACGGAGCCTTCAGCCGGGCCACGGGGTCCCGGAGACACAAGGCGCGGGATGACCCCCGGTCCCGGGCCTCGCCTGCGATCCGCTTTCAATCGGGCAGCTTCGGGACGGGTGGGCGATGGGCGCCTCAGTCCCGATACCGGGTGTCGAACTTGCTTCCGGAATAGTACAGCCCGTACTGGGTATCGCTGGTCGACTGCTTCTTGTCCAACTGGGCGAACAGGTCGCGAGCCTTGTCGTATTGCATCAGATGATAGTGGGTCCAACCCCGGAGCACCCCAAGACCGTGATCCTCCCGCGCGATCTTTGCGCGTTCGTCCAAGGTGGCGAGCGCTTCGCGGTACTGTCCGTTCTTGAATTGGGCGACGGCTGCGTCGGCCAGCTGCCCGGCCCGTGAGCCTCCAGCCGGGTTCCTTCCCTTCGGTCCCCGCTGCGGTGCGTCCGGCTTGTCGTATTCCTTCAGCGCCGCAACAGCCGAATAGCGGTCGCCGAAGTCGGCCAGCGTCTTCTGGAACAAGGCCCGATCCTTGTTCCGGTTGGCCGCGAGGGCCAGCCCGAGGGTATTGGCCTCGTTCGGTTCCCAGGCCACGGACTTTGCGAACCAGGGCTGCGCTTTCTGGGTTGCCCCGACGTTGTAGTAGTACCAGCCGAGCGCCTGGGCGCCGTTCACGGACTGAATTCTGCCGACCACATCCTCCATGCGGGCCAGTCGCTCCGGCTCAACGCTCGCCGGCTGCGGCACGGTCATGGCTGTCGCCACGATCTCCACGAACAGTTTGGCGATCAGCGGGGAAGCTTCGCGCCACTCGTAAGCGACCGCCTCAGCCTCCAGGATCATCCCTTGCTGGCGCAGCGCGAGCGCGTATCCCTCGGCGGCCTTGGGCAGCCGCTCCCAATCCATGGCCTGCTTGAACCATTGCGCGGCCACCGACCAGTTCTTCTGCGCGTAGGAATGCCAGCCGAGAAGCGCCGCAGCGCCGGCCTGCTTGTTCTTCCGCGTCAGATCCTCGAAATTGCGCAGCTCAGGGGCGGGCAACGGCTCGGAGGCGGGATCGGAC